>JALVWV010000173.1 GCA_027023145.1 Campylobacteraceae bacterium
GGTATTAGTTTTATTAAAGGGCAGGGAATTTCTCGTTCATTTAAAGATGTGTATTGTGATGGGGAGTATGTGTATGCCATCAATGCAGAGTTTGGGCTCATTAAAATGCCATTAAACAATCTTCCAGAGCATTACAATACCTCTGCATTTGGGCTGGATGAAGATGAGTATGTCTTTAGTGGGTTGTTTGATCAAAATGGAAACGCCATACTGGTGACAGCTGTTATAGATAAACCAGAGCCTGAAGCAAAAATTCCAACTCCTGAAGGGGATGATAACAGTGGCTATGATGCGGTTGTCGAAGATATTGCAGGCAATGCCGACAGAAAGCCAGCAACAGCAGCACAGATTAATTCAATTGATGGGGTCAGTAAAGCGGGCATGGGTGTGAATTATTCAACTGCTTTGCAAAATGGAACGTATGAAGATCGAAACAATCCAACAGCAGAAGAAATTCAAGCGGTCATTGATCATGCCAGCAATGAAGGCCTGACAGCTGTTAAAGAGGTCATTGCAGGCACAAGAGAAAAAGTAACAGCCAATCAATTGAATGCTATTTTTGGTGTTTCCATGGCACATGCAATTTTGCAATACCTACCTGTGAATTATTCAAAAGATTTGAAAAATGGAACATACGCAGACCAGTCCAATCCTACGGCAGAGGAGATTCAAGCTGTGATTGATGCTGTAAATTATGAAATTATTTTGAATGTAAATTACAGAAATAAATACAATAAACTGGTTTACGGCAAAGAATTTAAAACCAAAAAAATAAATATTTCAGATGGGACAAGTACTGTAATCCTGGGTGAAGCTGATGGAGATGGATTGACGATAGATGGTGTAGAAACTGGTGTGAAAAGGGTAACATTATTGGGCATAGATCCTAAAAATCCAAATAGGATTATAGCGTCAATAGCTGATACAAAAACAGTCATAGAGTCCAAAGATGGAGGCAACACTTGGAGTGAATATATTCCTCAAATCAGCGGAAATACCCACAGACATCAAGCAGGTAATGCTGTTTTTGCTCCAAGTGCCAGTTTGTACGATATGATTATTTTAGGGAAGGGCAGTGCTTATGGGGTGCTGAAGTAATGTATCACGATCATGGAGGTAAAACATGCTGATCTATCTGAGTGAAGTGGTGGTCTGGTGGCACTGGGTGGCACTGGGGTTGATCCTGCTGATCGTGGAGATGAATGTGGGGACGTTTGGTCTGGGCTCAACCTCATCGTTCCCTATATCGAATCGATCCGGGAGCGGATCACCACCCGGGACATCATCCTCGACATTCCGCAGCAGGAGGTGATCACCAAAGACAACGCCGTGATCCTCACCAACGCCGTGACGTTCCTGCGGGTGACCAAGCCGGAAAACGCCCTCTACGGAGTCGAAAACTTCCGGCTGGCGATCCAGCAGCTCGTGATGACCACTCTGCGTTCGATCCTCGGGGAAATGTCACTCGATGAAGCCCTCTCCAACCGCGACCACATCAAAGCTAAGCTCAAAGACCAAATCGTGGACGATGTCGCCGACTGGGGGGTGACGGTCAAATCGGTCGAAATCCAGGACATAAACCCCAGCGCCTCGATGCAAAAGGCGATGGAGCAGCAGGCTGCCGCCGAACGGGAACGCCGGGCGGTCGAAACAATGGCGGAGGGGAACAAAAACGCCGCCATCCTCGAAGCCGACGGCAAGCTCGCCGCTGCGGAGCGGGAAGCTAAGGCTCAGATCGCACTCGCCAACGCCTCGGCCGAAGCGATCCGTCTCATCAGCGAAAACATCCAGGACAAAGAGCTGCCCGCTATGTTCCTCCTCGGGGATCGCTACATCAATTCGCTCGAGAAGATCAGTGAGAGTGACAACAGCAAATTCGTCATCTACCCGGCCGACCTTCAAGGGGCGATCAAGGGGATGCTCGGAAGTGTCTTCAAATAAATTAGTTGATAGTTGATGGTGGTTGGTGGATAGTTGTAAGGAGTGAAGATGCATGGTATGGTGGTCGGTGTCGGCTGGGCGTGAGCGGTGTTTGTCCGATATCTCTCCACTATCCTTTAGGAATCATTTCCTCTTAAGTGAGAAATTCGTATTATATGCCTTGTAGATTCGTATTGCAGTAAAAGAAATTTCGTATTGTATATGTTTAGCTTATAAGGGGAATGGTGTGATACACAGAAAACTTGAGTCAACGATCATTGAAATGTTGAAGTATTTTAGAGTGGTGGCCATCAATGGCCCGAGACAATCAGGCAAAACGACTCTACAGAAAAAAATAGCCAGAGATAAAAAGATGGCGTATTACTCTTTTGATCGAAAAGATACGTTTGAGACGGCTTCAGATGATCCTGAGGGATTTATAGAATACATCTCAAAGGACAATACTGCTATCGATGAGGTGCAAATGGTACCCGAAATAATACCGGCCATTAAAATAGCTGTGGATGAGAAAAATAGAAAAGGCATGTTTTTGCTGAC
>JALVWV010000174.1 GCA_027023145.1 Campylobacteraceae bacterium
GGGGCGATAGTGATGAGCTCGGACTTCCCATCGGAGGTAAACGACGCAACATCGACATAGAAGATTTTTATGTGCTTTCGGAGCGACTTGGTATCAGTAGATTGCACACACGAAGAAGTATCAAAAGGATTGTCGATATTTTCGCAGACACATTTCCTCAATGCATAGAAAAGACGAAGCAGATCAAACTATTTGACGGTTTAAAAGTGCAAAAGAGTAGATATAGTTTTGGCAGTTTTTCGGAAAATTTGGAGAGCTTTTATGATGGACGCATAAAAGCACTAAAAACAAGAGGTTTTTTGTAGATGCAGGGGTGTCGATGCAGGGGTCAAGCAGATCAACTCCGATACAGGGCAATGTGTTCCGGGGTTGATTTGGCGCGGTACATTGCGTCATCGGCCAGAGAGAGCAGCTTCGCAGTGTCTCGGCTATCATCGGGGTAGTGGGCGATTCCTATGCTGGCAGAGAGGGGGATGTTTTGTTCGCCGATGGAGAGGGAATCCCGAAGAACAGATAGGAGTTTCTGTGCGATACCGACACTCTCCTCCTTTTGGCTGACATCTGGAGCGATCAGAGCAAACTCATCTCCCCCTATGCGAGCAAGAGTGTCTCCTTTGCGCAAAGCTTTTCGCATGATTCCGCTGGCCTGCTGGAGAACTTGGTCGCCAGTTTGGTGTCCCAATAGATCATTGATCGTTTTAAACTCATCGAGATCAATAAAGAGCAATGCCACCTTGTGCTTCCGCTCATCTACGCGCTGGATTGCTTCAGCAAGGCGCAAGTCAAACAGCGTCCGGTTGGGCAATTGGGTCAGACTGTCGTGATGAGCCCGATAGTTGAGAGCCTCTTTTTCCTTCTTCAATTTCTCCTGGACTGTGAGATGGCGACTGATCTCCCGTGCGGTGCCGACAAAACCAGCAAACCGACCGTTTTTGTCCGGCAAAGGGGTTGCCTGGATCTCGAACTTGTAGGTGGCACCAAATTTTGTGTACTCATGAGGAACAAGGATTGTTTTTTTCTCCTGACGCATCTCATGCAGAGGGCAGACGCGCACCGTTGGGTCACACGGGGTCTCGAGACCATGCAGGAGGTAGTGACAGGTTTGCGGAGACTCCTCTCCTCCGTCTTCCGTTTTCGGATGATAAGGGGAGTCGTTAAGGAGCTCGATACGATAATCGTCATGTACGATCATGATCGGATCCTGGATGCTGGCGATAATTGACTGAAGGTAATTGGTGTGGCTTTCGCACTCAAGAACATGGCGCCTGCGTTCAGCATGGAGTAACGCCTTGGTGGCTGCGCCAGAGAGGACGTCGATCATGTTGTCCATTTCGATGGGTTTGCTGATGTAGCCATGAACACCGAGCTGGATGCTCTGCTTGAAATAGTCCAGCTCCGTGTACGCTGAGAGCATGATGACCGTAATATCTGGGTTGATTTCGCGGATCTTGGTCGCCATTTGCAAACCATCCATACCCGGCATATTGATATCGGTCAGAACCATATCGATCGGATGCTGGCGAAATTTTTCCAGCCCGTCCTCTCCATCGACAGCGACGACCACCTCCTTAAAAAAATCTTTGAGTAGCTCATGAATCGATTCCCGAGCCACCTGGTCATCCTCAACAAAGAGGAGCGTTAGTTGTGAGGTTTGCACCATAAGGTCATTAAGTGTGTTCAATTATTTTCCTTGCCTATCGTATGTGTCATTTTATTTACCTAATTATATTATAAGAATTCTTGACGGTAGCTGGTGAAAGTAGTCTATTTTGAAAGGAATTGCTGTAGTAAGGAAGGGTATAATACCGTAGAGAAAAACCATGATCAATGCGTGGGTATAAGGACAGCTACATGGCAGCAGAAGCAATAGCGCGGGTCGAAAAAGCGATCGAAGAGATCAAACGGGGTCGGATGGTCATCATGATGGATGACGAAGATCGGGAAAACGAAGGAGATCTGGTCTATGCGGCGACGTTCTCGACTCCGGATATGGTCAACTTCATGGCCAAAGAAGCCCGGGGGCTCATCTGTACACCCGTCAGCCGGGCAATTGCTGAGCGGCTTGATCTGCTGCCGATGGTGACCCACAACGATGCCAACCACGAGACGGCCTTTACCGTCTCGATCGATTCGGTTACTGCCAAGACGGGGATCTCGGCAGCTGAGCGGGATGACTGCATCGTCCGACTGGCACACCCACAGACGGTAGCGGGCGATTTTGTCCGTCCGGGGCATATCTTCCCCCTCATTGCCAAAGACGGCGGCACGCTGGTGCGCACTGGCCACACCGAAGGCTCGGTCGATCTGTGTAAGCTCGCCGGTTTGGCTCCAGCAGCCGTGATCTGTGAGATCATCAAGGACGACGGCACCATGGCTCGCCGGGATGACCTGATCCCCTATGCCCAAAAACACGATCTGCACATCGTCTACATCTCCGACATTGTCGCTTACCGACTGGCCAATGAGAAGCTCATCGA
>JALVWV010000175.1 GCA_027023145.1 Campylobacteraceae bacterium
GGGTAAAGATCCCGCCGTAGATCCCGCCGATGACGATGACGATGGTCATAAGTGCCCAGGAGGCTTCCCCCATTTTTTTGAGCCGCACACCCCACGCTTCGGGCTCGGTACGCGTGAAGCCGAGCCGCCGGGCACCGACGTAGGTGACCAGCATCATGAAAACCCCGATCATAATCCCGGGGATTACCCCGGCCATGAACAACTTGCCGATGCTCTCTTCGGCCGTCACACCGTAGACAATCATGACGATCGAAGGAGGGATGAGGATCCCGAGACTTCCCGCTGTTGAGACCGTGCCGATGGCGTAGCGTTTGGGGTAGCCCGCCTGCTCGATGGCACCGAACATGATCGAGCCGATCGCCACCACCGTCGCCGGAGACGAACCGCTCACCGCCGCAAAGATGATACTCGCAAAAATCGCCGCCATCGGTAGACCACCGGGGAGGTGCCCCACGATCGACTGGGCAAAATCGATGATCCGTCTGGCACTCGATCCCTTGGAGAGGAGGCTGCCGGCGAGGATAAACATCGGGATTGCCATGAGGGAATAACTGTCGATCTTCTCAAAAATCATCGACGAGATCTCAATCGGAGAGATGGGGGTGAAAATCACTAGAGAGAGGAAGGTCGAAGCCCCAAGGGCAATCGCAATTGGCGCCCCGATGAGCAACAAGAGAGCAAACAGACTGAAAAGGGCTACAATACTCACAACATCCCCCCTGTCCGCTTCTCCACTTCACGCAACAGCTCTTCGGGTGCGGAGGCTTCCATTTCGGCTAGGATCATCTCCGCCTCACTTTGGGTGCGCACTTTCTCCGCCGGAGTGCGGAGGATAAACACAATCTTTTCCGCCACCCGATACGCCGCAAAGGCAAACGCCACCGGAATCACCGATTCGGGAATCCACATCGGAATCTCGAGGTCGATCGACATCTCATCGCTGAACGCCACAAGGTACTGATAACCATAATACGATACAGCAGCAAGAAAAATAAAGGTAATGAGGTGGGAGAAAAGCATGAGAACTTTGGCAACTTTGGGAGGGACTTTATCGAGTAAGACAGAGACAGAGATATGAGCATCCACTTTGAAACAGTACGCTGCTCCGAAGAAGGTGCTCCACAAAAAGAGATAAATGGTCAACTCCGACGCCCAGGTGAGTGAACTGTTGAACACATACCGGGCGATGACGTTGTAAAACGCCAATGCCACCCCGGCGGCGATACCGAAGGCGGCAATGGATTGGTTGATGAAGCCGATGGTTTTGCCGATGGGGGTAAAGATCCGCTTCATCCGTGCTCCTTTACTTGACTTTTTGTGCCGCGTCGATAAGGTCTTTACCGATCACTTTTGGATCGTAGAACTTGGGATAGATCGTACTCATGACTTTTTTCCACTCGGCACGTTGCTCCGGCGTGAGAACGGTAATCTCAAGTTTCTTGGTCTTCTCAGCGTACTCTTTGATCTTGGCAAACTGGGATTTGTCGAGCTCGACGGCGAGCTCACGCTCTTTGGCCGTGGCTTCTTTCATCGCCTGCTTGACGTTGGCCTGGAGATCTTTGGGGAGGGAATCCCAGAATTTTTTGCTCATGACGACGAGGTAGCCGAGGTAACCGTGGTTGCTCACGGTCATGTACTTAGAGACTTCGTAGAATTTCTTGGTGTAAATGTTGGAGTTGGTGTTCTCCTGTCCATCGATGACCCCCTGCTGGAGTGCGGAGTAGACTTCGGAGAAGGGCATCATCTGCGGGTTGGCTCCGACGGCCTTGAACTGCGCTTCGAGCACTTTGGAGCTCATGATACGAAATTTCTGTCCTTTGGCATCCTCCGGCTTGATGAGGGCTTTTTTGGATGAAGTGAACTGCTTGAACGCATTATCCCAGAAATCCAAAGCGACGTACCCTTTGGCGGTGACCATGTCTTTGAGTTTCTGACCCACTTCGCTGTCTTGAACTTTGTGGAGCTGATCGATGTCTTTGAAGAGAAACGGCAGGTCAAAGAGCGCCAGTTGGGGAACGAACTTGCCGAATTTGGAGAACGACGGGCACGCCATCTGTACTGAGTTGAGCTTGATCGCTTTGAGGACGGCTTTGTCTTTGTAGAGCTGCGAGTTGGGGTAGACCTGTACATCGATCTTCCCTTTGCTCAGCTCCTCAAGACGCTTCTCAAAGAAGAGGGCGGCTTGCCCTTTGGGGGTATTTTCACTCACGACGTGTGAGAACTTGAGGACGTAGTCTGCTGCCACGGCAGAGACACTCATTGCGGCAACCAGTCCGGCGGCCAGGATCACTTTTTTCATGCTTCACTCCTTTTGGGTATTGTAATGACCTCAAGTATAGCCTACTTCTCATAAAATAAGACCAATTTATGGAGAGAAGTTGTGAAAAAGTTTTAAAAGTGGGAACGAATCATATCAAATCCCATCACCATCCCGAATAACACCGGCAAGTGGATGAGGTAAATCACTAGCGC
>JALVWV010000176.1 GCA_027023145.1 Campylobacteraceae bacterium
CCGAGAGAGCTTTTTTGTCTCCCAGTTGAAGGTCAACCACACGATCAAATATGCACAAAAAAGGGATTTTACCATTGACGATGTTTATCGATTTGAGATCGGCGGGAAAAGCAAGGGCTTCCAGCAAATCAAAGACCTCCCGGATTCTTACGTCGTTGCCGATGATCTCGAAGTAGGCTTTGGCAACAAAATTCCACTGTGGCTATTTGGATTTCTCTACTGAGATTTAAAGACAAAGAATATGATATAATCCATTCCATCTCAAGGAGTGCATATGCCAACCCTCAAAAATGATTTTTGGTGTGCAATTGCACACCCTGCACGAACCATCATTCCATTTTTCATTTTTCATTTTTCTCCTCCTTCCCACGCTCCAGCGTGGGAATGCATATCCAAGATTTTCCTGTATGGGGCTGGAATGTTTTTAGGATGCTTGGATAGTTGTGGTCGGCTAAAGCCAACCCTACGAGATAAAACCACAACCGATTTTTGGTGTGCAATTGCACGCCCTACACAAAACAACCCCATTAAGAAACAAAAGTTTTGCGCAGCAAAACATACAAAAATTCCTCACTCCTCACTCCTAATTCCTCATTCCCAAAAGGCACTCCCGTGACTTTTGCCCCCCACCTCGCCTACTCCGCCAGTGCCGGAAGCGGTAAGACGTTTGCTCTGGCGGCTCGGTATGTGGCGTTGTTGTTTCTCGGAGAATCGCCGGCGACGATCCTAGCAGCGACATTTACCAATAAGGCCGCAGCCGAGATGCGTCAGCGGGTGGTCGATTCGCTTCGGAAGTTGGGAGAGGAGAAAAACGAGGCGTTTGTTGAGGCGATTGCCCAGCAGACGGGATTGTCTCGGGAGGAGCTGATCGCACGTCAGCCCGAAGTGCTCCGACGATTTCTTCGCACTCCCAACCACATCGTCACCCTTGACAGCTTCTTCGCTTCGGTGCTGCGCTCGAGTTCGCTAGAGATTGGGCTGGAGCCCACGTTTGCCACACAGGAGCGTGATCCAAATGAAATAGCCGATCGCTTCCTCGGGGAGCTGCTGCACGATGGACTGCTCCAAAAGATGGCATCACTGGCGCACCAGATCGAGGACAAGCGTTTCGCCAAAATCCTCGGACTCCTGCACCATTTTTACACCGTCGACCCCCTCCTGCCTACTCCGCCTACACCCGGTGATACGACACTGGGGGCGATCGAAGCACACATCGAGTCGCTGCGCCTTGAGATGGTCACCGCCCTTGGGGAAGCCAAAGCGGCTGAGCGTGCGCTGAAGCAGTTTGATACCGCTTCCACACAAGAACTTTTTGCCAAAAAATTCTGGGAGAAGTCCACCCTCGAAGAGCACAGCTGGTTCGCCAAATACACCACCCCCGCCATCGAGCACCTCTTCGTCCAGCTCAAATCTGCCCTAGCTGAATGGATACAACTCCGTGAAGCTCGCGTACTCGGTGATCTGTTTGTCCTCTACGATCACTACCGCAACGCCCGGATCGCCGAGGCGAAGTTTCGGGGGGTGCTGGGGTTTGATGATCTCACCTACTTCACCTACCGCCTCCTCCATGAGAGCATCAGCCGGGAGTTTCTCTATTTCCGGCTTGATGCGCGGTTTCACCATATCCTCCTCGATGAGTTTCAGGACACGTCGACACTCCAGTTTCTCCTCCTCAAACCTCTGATCGACGAGATCTTCGCGGGGCAGGGGCAGAGCGAGCTGCGCACCTTCTTTTACGTCGGCGACACCAAGCAGTCCCTCTACCGCTTCCGGGGAGGGGTCGAGGAGCTTTTCGATCAGGTGGCTGCCCGGTACGGGATCACCATCGAGCCCATGGAGACCAATTACCGCTCCAGCCGCCACGTCGTCGAGCAGGTCAACCAGTGGTTTGAAAACGCAATTAAAGGCTACACGCCCCAGATACCCAATGGACTCCATGATGCCAAGGGCAACGAGATCGAAGGGTACGTCCATGTCCAGACCCTCACCGAAGAAGACGACCCCATCGAGGCAGCCATCACCAGAGCCCAATACCTCCATACCCACGGCATCGACTGGGACGATATGGCTCTCCTTGTGCACACCAACGCCGACGGCCACACCCTGGCCGAAGCGCTAGCTCACGTCAATATCCCCACACGCCTCAAGACCTCAAGCAAGCTCAACACCCACCCCAAGATCGCCCCCCTCGTGGCGATGATGGAGTACCTCTACCGGGGAGCCCCCATCGATGCCGAAGCGATGCTGGAGCGGATCGGCACGAAGCTCTCCGATGTGCAGATCGAGGGCTACACCGCCTTCATGTCCCCCCTGCAGATGGTCGACCGGCTGGTGCGGGAATTTGGCTATTTTGATGATGACCCCAATGTCCTGCGTCTGCTGGAGTTTGCAGGCAAATTCGACGATTTGGCTACGTTTCTAGAGGAGTTTGCCGCCTCAGATATTCATGTGGC
>JALVWV010000177.1 GCA_027023145.1 Campylobacteraceae bacterium
CTTCCCCTCGATCAGGGTCATGTTTGGATTGCCGAGGAACGTCGCAGTGAAGACCGAATTGGGGTGATCGTAGAGCTCTTCGGGACTGCCGGTCTGGACAATCATCCCTTTGTCCATAAGGATGATTGTATCGGCCATCGTCATCGCTTCGATCTGGTCGTGGGTGACGTAGAGGGTCGTAGTGCCCAGACGTGCCTGGAGCTGCTTGATCTCCTTGCGCATCGTCACACGTAGTTTGGCGTCGAGATTGGAGAGGGGCTCATCGAAGAGAAAAAACTCCGGATCCCGTACGATCGCCCGTCCCATTGCCACCCGCTGGCGCTGACCCCCGGAGAGGTTTTTGGGATAACGGTCGAGATAGGGCTCGATCCCCAGCAGTCGAGCCGCATCGATCACTTTCTGTCGGATCACCTCTTTGGGTGTTTTCTGGATCTTGAGGCCGTAGGCCATGTTGTCAAAAACATTCATATGGGGGTAGAGGGCGTAGGATTGGAACACCATCGACATTCCCCGTTTTTGCACCGAGACATCATTGACCCGTTTGCCGTCAATGATGAGATCTCCACCACTGATCTCTTCGAGCCCGCAGATCATCCGCAGGAGGGTCGATTTGCCGCAGCCCGATTCGCCGATGAGGACGACAAACTCCCCCTCCTTGATTGTCGCATTGATGTCGTGCAACACTTCCACGTCGCCGTACCGTTTCTGAAGATTGCGCAGTTGGATCGATGGCATAGCTATTCCTTTATTTGACGGATCCGGAGGTCAGCCCGCCGATGAGATGTTTCTGCAACCAGAAAAAGAGGATCGAGACCGGTACCGAGGCAATGATAACGGCCACCATGATGTAATCCCAGCGGATCGAATAATAACCGGTCATCTCGATGATCCCCAGCTGAATCGTGTAGGAGTGGGTGTCCCGCAACGTCGAAAAGGCAATGATAAATTCATTCCACGCATTGACAAAGGTAAACGTCGCCACAATCACGATCGCCGGGATCGCCAACGGCAGGAAAATTCCCACGAGACTCCGCAGCCGGCTTGCCCCCTCGATCCAGGCGGATTCTTCGAGATCCTTGGGGATCGTCGCAAAATAACTCTGGAGCATCCAGACGCTGAACGCCACATTAAACGCCGCATAGATCACCGAGAGGAACCCCAGCGAATCGACCACCCCAGCCGCGACCATCAAGCGAAACAAACCCAGTACCAACACAATAGGGGAGAGCATCTGTGTCACGAGGAGGAAGAAACGGAGCACCTTCTTGCCCCGGAAGCGAAACCGGGTCAGCGCATACGCAAACGGTGCTGCCACCAGAATCGTAAGCACCGTCGCGGAGAAGCTGACAAAGAGGGAGTTGAGGATTGCATGGGGGATATTGGTGTGCTGCCACACCTCGACAAAATGGTTCCACTGAAAATGGGAGGGGAGGAAATTGGGAGGAATCGCCGTCAATTCTGCCCGAGGCTTGAGCGCCGTCATCAGGGTCACCGCCAGAGGAAACAGGATCAAAAACAGAATGGGGGAGAGGAGAAGCCAGGCGAAAAAGGTCGTCAGTATCTTGCGCCGTTTCATACGTGTGCCTCCTCTTTGCGCATCGCCACAATCGCGTACGCAATCGTAAAGAGCAACAAAATCCCCAGCATGATAATCGACAGCGCCGCCGCCAATCCGATGTCACCGTCCCGGAAGGCAACCTTGTAGAGATAGGTCGGCAGGATGTCGGTACTGTTGGAAGGACCGCCTTCGGTGAGCACCCAGATGATCGGGAACGAGTTGAACACATAGATCACATTGAGGACGATGGCGATGTTGACAAAGGGCTTGAGCATCGGGAGGGTCAGCGTGCGTAGCTGCTGCCAGTAGCTCGCACCGTCGATGGTCGCAGCTTCATAAATGTCCGAGGGGATCGACGTCAATCCTCCGAGAAAAATCGACACCGTAAAAGGGATCGAAACCAGGATACCGATGATGATTTCGATTGGAAAAGCCGTATGGGCGTCGGCCAGCCACCCGACATTGTGGTCAAGCAGCCCCAGGCCGATCAGGAAATGGTTGAGCATCCCATAGTCCGGGTTGAGCACCCATTTCCAAATCACGGCCGTCATGGCCAACGAGATCGCCCACGGCAGCATGATGATGCTCCGAGCAATCCGTTTGCCGTAAAACTCTTCATTGAGGACAAGGGCAATGGGGATCGAGACAAGAACCGTACCCGCCACGACAAAGAACGTCCAGTAAAACGTCCGCAACACCACCTCAGTAAAGAGTTCGTCTTCCACCATATCCCGGTAGTTGAGCGCTCCGACAAACTCACCGATCCCCCCAAATGTCCCCACATCATGCACTGAGAGACGGAACAAGTCCACGATGGGATAGGTGATGATCACCAGAGTCAGCAGCAGCCCCGGCACGATGTACAGCAGGGGCTGCTGCTGACTCTGGTGA
>JALVWV010000178.1 GCA_027023145.1 Campylobacteraceae bacterium
CCCAGAAAGTCTCTGGGATGGAAAACACCTCATGAGGTTTTTCACGAAAAAATGAAAGCTTCTTAGGAGGTTTTAGATAGAATTTTTTAGCGGTGAAATTGCACTATGAATTTAAATCCGGGAAAATATATCAAAAAGTATGTCAAATTGTCATACTTTTTTGCTCTAAGGCTCTCTCCCCTCCACCACCGCAATCTCCTCATCACTCAGCCCATACAGATCATAGACCATCGCATCGATCCTCTCTTCGAGGTCGGTGGTTGGCTCGTTTTGGGCTTTGCGGGTGAGGATTTGGTCGACAAGATCGATGAAGGGTTGGGGGTTGTCGGTTTTGGCAACGGGCAGTAACTCAACTTTATAGATTAACCATCGAGTTGTGCCCATGCCTGTAGTTGTTGATATTCTTTCAAAATACCATTTAGAAAGTTTAGAATTTAATATCGCAAGTAAGTATTTTAAGTTCTCTCCGGTCATCATAAATAAAGTATTATTCAAATAATACCCTGTGTCATCATAAGTAAATTTTGGACTATCAGACATTTCGCCCCAGATTATTTTTGGTTTGGAAAATTCTTCGTAATATGCTATAGAATCTTGTGACTCAAACCATTCGTTTTTCGTTTTTTTACGACTTCCTTTTTCTCCAGTTTGTTCTAGTCTTTTTTTGAATTGCAATAGATATCTCTCAATAGATGGATAATGTTTTATATCCAGCTGCATAGCAGGAAAAGTTGTTATTAGCCATTTATTTTTCCAATCAATCAAATACTTCTGTACATCTTTGCCTCTGATTAAAGGTTTAAGTAGCTCTAAACTTTTTGGGTCTTGGCTGGCAATATCATCTTTTGTGACTGAATCAATAATGAATGCTTGATTGAATCCTGTTGTAACTCCCCGATAATAACTTACATGCCAGTTTTTTATAGGCGTACCGCGTTCCTCAATGCGGTGCATGAGTGCTTCGGTGGCTTTGCCGTCGGTGGCGGAGGTGGTGATCGCCTCTTCGAGGGTCGCCAGGGTGGCATGGCGGGCGTCAAATCGGCGGATGTTGACCGTCTCCATCTGCTGCGGGCGGCCTCGTGTGAGGGTAAGGATGCACGTCTCCACCGTCGCCTCGTCGAAAATCTGTGTATCCTCGAAATTGACGATATCGACTGCTACGTCGGAGGCGGCGAGGAGTGATTTGAGGGCTTCACCGTAGCGGGTCTTGAGCCAGCTGTTGGAGGTGATCAGCGAGAGGGTCGCTCGGGGCTGGAGCAGCGAAAGACTCCGCTCGACAAACAGCGCCAATATATCTCCGCTTCGGTCATACGAGCGATAGTCGAAACGGCCATAGTCGATCTCCTTGAGTTTGCTCAGGGCGATGTAGGGCGGATTGCCGATCACCACATCAAAGCCCGTGAAATTCCCCTCCGCATCGAGTACCTCAGGAAACTCAAAACGCCACTCGAAGGCATCTTCGTAAATCTTGCCCTTCTCGATCTCTTCTATCGCTTTGTGAGCCTGAATAACTTTGTCATAGAGCTTGGTTTTAGTCTTTTGCTGAGCGGCGGTGAGATCGTCGCCGAAGAGGTTGCCGTGGTAGCCGTAGTTGTACTCCAGCGCATCGAGCTGTACTTCGCGGGGCAGCCCCTCCATGCCGTACTCTTTGACATATTCACCGAGCACCTTTTTGTAGGTTTGGGTTTGCTTCCATTGTGCCTGGAGGGTGAGGCCGAATTTGGCCTTGAGGTCATCGATGGCGGTGCGTATCTCCTCTTTGGAGACGAGGAAGTCCCCTTCTTTGTAGTCGCGGACGATGTGTTTGTACTCTTCGATGGCGTGCTTGATGTTGGGGATGGTGATCTCATCGTGCAGACCGTAGCGACTGACGAGGGAGTTGCCGACTTTGATGTTGATATCAATGTTGGGCATGGTGACGAGGCTGCCGCTCTCGTCGTAGTAGCTGTTTTTGAGCAGTTCGATCCACAGACGCAGGCGGGTGATCTGGGCGGAGTTGGGGTTGATGTCTACGCCAAACAGGGAACGCTCGATGATCTGCTGTTTCTCGTGGAAGAGCATCCGCTGGATGCGGGTCGCTTCGCGGGAGCGGCGCGTGTACTCGAAGATCTCCCCCTCATCGTCCCAAACGATCAGCTCATCGTTTTCGACACGGATATCATAATCCTTGATCCGCTTCCCTTCGGCATCGTAAAGGATACGCAGCCGGCTCTTGATCTCAAGGATCGTGTTGAGGGTCGAGACGAGGAAATGCCCGCTCCCTACCGCCGGATCGCAGATCGTGAGGGTGTTGATGAGGGTATTGGCTTCGTGCTTGTCCTCGATCCGGTCATCGAGATCGTCGAGGGTCGCGCAGTCCCACCCTTTGGCCTGATTGAACCGGTCGATGACGGCGCGGGTGATCGTCTCGCGGGACATGTGCATCGTGATGAAACTCGGTGTATAAA
>JALVWV010000179.1 GCA_027023145.1 Campylobacteraceae bacterium
TCAAGACGTGGGAAGCCGATGGTGGGCGCTTCATCACAATGGGGCAGGTCTACACCCGCAGTCTCGATGGGGCGATGCAAAACCTCGGAATGTACCGCCTCCAGCAATACGGCAAAAACCGCCTCGGGATGCACTGGCAGATCCACAAGGATGCGAGCCATTTCTTCGACCAGTACCGGGACGCAGGGAAAAAAATGCCCGTCACCGTGGCCATCGGGGGCGATCCGCTCTACATCTGGAGCGGACAGGCGCCGATGCCGCACGGGATGTTTGAGATGCTCCTCTACGGATTTATCCGCAACCGCAATGCCCAACTGGTCAAATCGATCACCAACGACATCTACATCCCCCGCGATGTCGACATCGTCATCGAAGGATTCGTCGACCCGGCCGAGACTGAGATCGAAGGGCCGTTTGGCGACCACACTGGCTACTATACGCTCCCCGAACCCTTCCCGGTGATGGAGGTCGAGACGATCACAATGAAAAAAGAGCCCGTCTTCCAGGCCACCGTCGTGGGCAAACCGCCGCTGGAGGATAAATACATGGGGTGGGCGACTGAGCGGATCTTCCTCCCGATGCTCAAGCCCATGGCGCCCGACCTGATCGACTACAATATGCCCGAAAACGGCGTCTTTCACAATCTGATTCTAGCCAAAATGGCCGTCCATTACCCGGGACACGCCCAGCAGTTCATGCACGCATTCTGGGGAGTAGGGCAGATGAGCTTCGTCAAACACGCGATTTTTGTCGGCAAAGAGAGTCCTGATCTTTCGGATTATGAAGCACTCACTGTTCATATTCTCAATCGTTTGCACCCCTCGAAAATCCTCATCTCCCACGGCATCATCGACCACCTCGACCACAGCTCCCCTCGACAGTTTGTCGGTGCCAAACTCGGGATCGATGCAACCGGAGATCCTGTAAGTGAAGGGGTGGAGAAACCTCTCTCGGACAAAAAATTGCTGAAAAAGATGAAGGAGATCGATGCAACTGTGACCGGTGTGCGCCAATTTTTCACCGAAACACCCAATCCGATTTGCGTCGCAACGATCAACAAGCAGCGCTCGGCACAGGAGACGATCGCCGATCTCTCCTCACTCAAACAATCGATCAAAATCCTCATCATCGTCGATGAGGCACGCAACGATCTGGACAACCCCTACCTGCTGCTGTGGCGCGTGGTCAACAACATCGATGCCGGACGTGATGTCCTCCTCGAACCCTTCATCGCTGTCGATGCAACCAACAAAGACACCCGGGACGGCTACGAGCGGGAATGGCCGGGGGATACCCTCTGCACCCCGGCGGTGCTTGAGAGTTTGCAGGAGAAAGGAATCATTGATATTGACGAGGATTTTATTCGGAAGTGGGGGTTGGTGTAGATTGGTGGATGGTGAAAACGAAAACATATAAGGGGTCGGGACTTCAGTCCCGCAAATGCGGCTGAAGCCGCATCCCCGTTTCAAGAAAAGCGTTGCCGCACTCAGAATCATTAAAGCCCACAACCGCTATAATTTCCCTACAAATAAAAATTATCCACAAAGGAAACACCATGATCGTTACCAATAAAGCTCCAGACTTCACCGCTACCGCTGTCCTCGCCGACGGCTCTATCGTCGAGGATTTCAACCTCTATGACAACCTCGGTGCCAACGGTGCCGTACTCTTCTTCTACCCACTCGACTTCACCTTCGTCTGCCCCTCAGAGATCATCGCATTTTCGCACCGCTACGAAGAGTTCCAAAAGCGTGGCATCAACGTCATCGGCTGCTCCATCGACAGCCAGTACAGCCACTACGCTTGGCGTGAGACCAAAATTGAGGATGGCGGTATCGGTCGGATAAACTTCCCTCTCGTAGCCGACCTCAACAAGCAGATCGCCCGTGATTACGATGTCCTCCTCAACGACTCCGTGGCGCTGCGCGGCTCGTTTCTGATCGACAAAGACGGTACTGTACGTCACGCAGTCATCAATGACCTGCCTTTGGGACGTAATGAAGATGAGATGCTCCGGATGGTCGATGCCATGCTCTTTACGAATGAGCACGGGGAAGTATGTCCTGCCGGATGGCAGCCAGGTGATGAGGGGATGAAAGCCAGCACCGAGGGTGTCGCTGATTATCTCGCCAAGCACGCTGAGGAGCTCTGAGGCCTCCCGGCCTTGGGAAGCCTCCCTATGACCTCCTTTGCCCAACTCCTCAAGGAGCACGCGCTCAAAGCGACCTTCCAGCGGATGACCATCCTCGCAGTCATCGAGCGGGAAGGGCACCTGAATGTGGATGAGATCTACGCACAGGTGCTTGAGGCGCATCCCACCCTTTCATTGGCCACGGTGTACAAAAACATCATCACCATGGTCGAACGGGGTGTCCTCGTCGAAGTCCCCATCTTGGGTCACAAGTCCAAATATGAGATCCGCAAGCATGAGCATGTCCATCTGATCTGCCACCAATGCGGAGCCGTGATGGATCAAGCGATCGACGATGTGCTGATCGAGGATACACTGACGATCGCAAAACAAAGTGCCTTTGCTCTCGAAAACCGCCAGGTGAATCTCTACGGAGTCTGCGCCGGGTGTCAGGAAGGGAAAGCCTCCGCGTAAGGCGTGCAATTGTACACCAAAATCGCAACGCGATTTCTTTTTGGAAGTGGCGGCTTCAGCCCCACCTTTAAGGTACCCATACCAATATTGGGTGGGACTGAAGTCTCCACTTCCGAAGGAAACTGTGCAAGTGCACATCCTGCACGTACAATTAAAAAAAGTATGTTACAAACATGCATGCACATATCACGAAAGGGAATCAAATGGATGAAAACAAAGTCCTCGAAGCCATGACTCAATCCGGCGAGCCGATGAAAACTGGCGACATCGCCAAAGTACTCGGTGTCGAGTCCAATGTCGTCTCGGCTGCCATCAAAAAGCTCAAAGCTGATGGAAAAATCGACTCACCAAAACGCTGCTACTATCAGGCTAAAGTATAAAGGGCACCTCTAATAATAGGTCGTTGTGGGTATGACCTATTATTGGAGGTGCCCTAAATATTTCTGCTCTACCATGACCCCACACCGCCGCCACCACCACCACCACCAGAAAAGCCACCCCCACCACTGAATCCACCACTCTCAGATGGGGGTGGGGTGGTTTGGCTCACGACACGTTCGTGGAAAGTATTCATACGGTAGATATCCCCGTAATACCAACCCGGTTGCGGAACATCCAGTGCTTCGTAAAACGAGAGCCAGTGTTTGTTGAGTCCGAACAGTACGGCATAGGGGAGCCCCCGGTCGAGATAACCTGGGTCTTTTTTCAGGATGCGGCGGATGCGATCCTGCTCGACATGCTTCATGAAATCCCGATAGCCGAGCAGATAACGGTACGTCTCCAGCCCCTTTGGCGTAAACATTCCAATCTTCCGATAGAAATAATACATACCGATCGCAAGCAAGGGGAGCAGGATCATGGGTGAGCCGAGGAGGGCGGAAACGTTGTGGCTCTCCATGAAGAATCCGGAAAATCCAGTCAAGCTTATCAGAAGCCAAAGCAGGGCGAAAAAAATACCAGAATACGCACGGCTGCGCACAGATGTCAGGAGAATATATCCTCCCACACCGATAAAAACCGTACCCATCACTGTCAATAATACCGGCTCAAATCCAAGAAGTTTGAACGTACTCACGATTGCCAGCAGGATCAAAACAGCTGCAACACCGCCGACGGTCATGAGAAACCGAGTTCGGGTTTGCTTGGGGTTGGCACGCATTTGTCCGGATGAGACACTCCAATTATAAAGAATCTCGTTCAGCGTATCCAATTCCCGATTGACCTCTTCTGCGCGGGCAGCATCCTGAGTCTTGACAACGTACGTATCTTTGTTTTTGAACAATACGTGATCGAGGAGATAGAGCTGGTCAGGAGTGAGAGTATCGTCGGTCGCCGTGGGTTTATCCGTACGACGGATGATCGGGTTGGCATCGTCATCGGGTTGGTGTACTTCGAGATACCCCAGTGTC
Organism: Campylobacteraceae bacterium; assembly: GCA_027023145.1. Lineage (GTDB taxonomy): Bacteria > Campylobacterota > Campylobacteria > Campylobacterales > Sulfurovaceae > S017-3. The sequence continues at coordinate 4,015 of JALVWV010000179.1, forward strand.
CCTAGCTCCAGGATGGCTGCAGAGAAATCCTCCTTGTCGGCAAACTTGTCGAGGATCAACCCCGACTCGAGAAGACTTAGCCCTTTGGGGGGATAGTATTGCGGGGCAATCGATCCAGCACGATCTTCGGCACCAAAGCGTTTGGCGTAGTTCCAAAGCCAGAGGAAGAATACGACCAACGCACCCCAATGCCAGCGCCCTAGCAATTGATCCATGGTCGAGGCTTTCAACGCATCGGCACGCTGCCCGAGAAGTCCTTCGGGATAATTGGCTTCGACGGTCAGCGCCTCATGGGGAGCCAGATTGCGCACCTCAAACTGAACATGGTGATCATCGATCCATCGGTAGCCCGCCCGGGAATCGGTCGAGCCGTACGTGCCGGTATACACCTTGATCTGAACGATATCCCGACTCAGGGCAGGGGGGAGGATCAGGTCAGCAATTGCATGATCGGTGGGGACGTTGGAGCCTGAGCCTACGGCATTCCAGCGGATCGCTTCCATCCCGGAGAGAGTAGAGGGGTAGACACCACGCTGTGCATCGTAGGTGAGGGTATAGGTGTGGAGACCCGTGAGGGTTTGGTTTGGGTCACTGATGCGATAGCGCACCATCTTACCGCCGGTTTGGGAATCGATCGTACTGCGCTGGAATGGGACGGCTTTCCCAGCCAGCTGTACGGCGAAGTGCGCCAGCCCGACAGGGGTTTTTGGCGCATAGGGGGAGACCTGAACCGTCAATGGGATATCCCGGAAGATCCCGTGCCGCTGGAGCGAACCGAAATCGTAGGCGATCACCTCCTTCACGTGCAGCGCCCCGGAAGGGTGTACCGTGATAGTGGTATGGTACTCACGGATCGATTCGGCCGAGGCACTCACGGTGAGGAGAAGTAACCACGACACAATCAAGCGTACCATATCGCTACCCACTCTCGTCTCAGCTCAGATCAACTTCGGGCATCTTCCGAGCTGCTTTGGCTTCGCTTTCGTCGAGTTCAAAATAGTCGCGGGGAGTGAAGTGGTATTTGTTGGCAATCAACACATCCGGGAAAGATTTGAGCTTGGCATTGTAATCCCGGACGATGGCGTTGTAGTAGCGACGGGAATTTTGAATCGCATCTTCGATACCGCTGAGTTCTGACTGGAGATTGAGAAATTGCGAATCGGCTTTAAGATCGGGATACGCTTCAGCCAGAGCGAACAGTTTGCCAAGCGAAGCGCCCAGCATACTCTCAGCCGCACTTTTCTCAGCCGGAGTTTTGGCATCCATACTCATCTTGCGGGCTTCGATGATCTTTTCGAGCGTGCTCGCTTCGTAGTCTTTGTACCCTTTGACGACATTGACCAGCGCGGGGATGAGATTGTAGCGGCGTTTGAGCTGAACATCGATGTCTGACCAAGCAGCATCGATCCCCGCTTGCAGCGAGACAAATTTGTTGTAGATCGCGATCAGATAGAGGGCGACACCTACGATAATGACCAAAAGAACGGTACTGGTACTCACGAGAAACTCCTTGGGGTGAAAATAACTACCCCAATTATACCCAAAACTCACTCACTCGGATTGATGGTTCCCTCTGTGCATACAATGACATCGGTTGTTTTATCATATTTATTGACACAATCAATCGTCACATTGAGATATTGTAGCTCAGCATCGAGAGATGTGGCGATGGTTTGGCGCTTGGTAGCGTTCCAGTCATCATACGTGAAATTCTCCGTCTTGTCCCCCAACGCTTCATCCACGGCATTAACTGGCTGGATGCAGGCTTCTGCTGTCTTCGAGTCGTTGGCATCTGTGATGCATTTGCGGGCTTGGATCAAGGCTTCTTTGAGCCGGGGCAGGAGACGTTTTTGCTTCTCGAGATACCGTTTGCCAAGGACATTGATCACCTCTTTTTCCTGTTCGGGGGTCAGCGTCTGATTGGTGTCGGTCAGGTCGATTTCCATCCCTTTGAGCGCCGCATGCAGATCATCGACGGCTGCGATGTAATCTTCGCTGCGTGTCCGTGCCGATGCATTGCTGGTATAGTCATCGTCGATGATAATCGGGAAGTGGGGTAGATCAAACTCGCTCTCCTGTACGGGCATGTCGATTTTGGCATAGACGGCGGTTCGGGAACTGTTGAATCCTTCTGAGTGAATGGAGATTTTCAGAGGAATTCCCTGATAGAGGCACACTTCTTGATCTTTGCCTCTCCAAAGGTCGCAGGTCAAACCAACGATAGTCCTGGTACCGACTTTTTGTGCATGGATATCTTTGAGAAATGCAAAATTCTCTCCCGAGAGATCCTTCCCCTCAGCAATGGCCGCATCCATATCGCGATCCCGGGTTTTGTACGTAACCTTCTCATCATAATCGATGGAATAGATCGTCCCATAGTCGATCTTGCTCAAACTGCGTCGGTTGCGTGTCTCATTGAAATCCCCTGTCTGCACTTCGGTGGAGTCCTCTTCTTTGACTTCTCGAGCGCCCCAATGATCAAACACCATACGTGCCACCCCTCGAGTATGGGTTTTGAGCCCACTCGACTCCCCGACCGTGTCCACATCATACAAGATTGTAGCCGACTCGACCGGGTAGCGTTTGAATCCCTCTTGTGCAAGCAAAGGGAGTGTGCTGATCGCCAATAGTAGTATGGTGGATAGTGCTCTGTTCATCTTCACTTCCCTGTCCGTTTGCCGATATCCGGATGTAATTTTGGCAATATTATACCATAATGTAAAGGATATCCGAGGTTTTTGGTTCAAAAAATCACATATTCTATTCAAAAAGTTCCCGTTTAATACGATCAGAGTTGAGCTTTTTGTGCAGAGAGGCAACAATATGTTCGTAGCGCTCCGAATCAAGCGAGAGTTTGGTCATCAGATCTTCGAGTGGAGGGAGCCCTTCGACCAGTTGAACGAGCACTTTATACTCTTTTTTTGTCAGACGACGTTTGAGGGTCTCGTGGAGGATCGCCTCGTCGCGATAACTGCCCAGTGGCTTGGTGATGATCGTCTGAAGGGTAGGGGTAAGGGGAGTGTGCGTCATGGTTTTTCCTTGATATTTTGAGTCAGAATAATCATAGTTTCTCCTCACTGCCGGATATGCGGATCGATTGCCAGAAGTATTCGACGTGTTTCTCAAACAACAATACCGCCGAAGAGGTTGATTTGCCATCAAGTTTGAGCAACACTACCTGCGTCTGATAGAAAAACAGCGGTGTGAGAAATTCATTGGCCAGGAGCAGGGGATCGGAGGATCGGATCATCTCCTCCTGCATCATCATGAAAAAGACCGCCGAGAGCTTTTTGATGTTTTGCTGGTAAAAGTATTCATGGTACAGATCACGGATATCGCTGTTTTTGTACATCTCCTGCATCATGAGTTTAAACAACGCCTCATTTTTGCCATCAAAGCTCAAAAGCTTGAAGGTCGTAGCAATGTTCGCCAAAAGGCTTTTGCCACGCTTGTAGAGCTCAGCAGGCTCTTTCTCTTCGAAAATCGTCACAATCGCAGAGCTCATAAGCTGATCGATGAGCGCCATGAGGATCGCGTCCTTGTTTGTGAAGTGATTGTAGAGCGCTCCCTGCTGCAAACCAACCGCTGAGGCGATATCCCTGACGGTGGTTTCCTTGAAGCCCTTAGAGGCGAAGAGTTCCAGCGATTTGGCCAGTATCTTCTCTTTTGTTCCACCGGCACGTTGCTGTCCAGTTCCCATGAAATCGACCTTTTGTAAAGTATTAACGATAGTATAGTGAACATTTGTTCATTTGTCAAGGTTTTGGAGTAGAAAGGATATGAACGCTTGTTCATATAATACAAATCAAGATTTTAATAAAATGAACAATTGTTCATCTATAGGTTTTAATCCTCCATTTTATGGTTGTTTTACTTGATTACAATATTCTTTAATATGAATATTGTAATCAAATTTGAATATATTTTATATTATGTTAACCAATAGATATCTTACCCTCTTTGCATGGGTTATTATCAATCCATACATAGATTCGTTATCTACCTATCCACAAAACTCTCACTGCTCGAAAACAGTGTCTGCTTGAGGCGGCGTTGTTTTTGTTGGGCGATTTGTTGCTGGAGGTAGCGGATGATGACTGTGCTGTTTTGTTTTTGGGCGATGCCCATGGGACTCATGCCGTGTGCGTCGAGGTTGAAGATGCGTGCGCCCCGCTCGACCAGCATTCGCACTAGGACAGCGTTGTTGGTCTCGACGGCGATGTTGAGTGGGATTTTCCCCTCGGGTGTCCTGCCATTGATGTCGGCACCGTGAGCCAACAGTCGCCGGATTTCGATAAACGACTGACTTCGGATAGCCCGACCCAGCCGAGTGGAGAGACTCACGACCGTGCCACTTCCTTTGACAATTTCTGGTTTGTTCTCCGGCAGCAGTATTTCTGCCTGGCGTGCGACCTTTTGTGCTGGCCGTAGTTTGTTGGCGGGTGTTTTCTTCTCGGTATGGGCATAGGCATCCGGTGTCTCCCTGCTGTAGTCATCGATGGTCTCAAATCTCCACCCCTGTGCCTTCATGATCTGGATAAACGTCCGAAGCTGCTGAGTGTTGTAAGCTGAGCGAAACATAAAGTCGTGCGCCAGCAGGACAACTTTGCCCCGCTTGGCGGTGTGAGCACCCTGGTAGTGGAGATTGACCCGTCGCGCCATCTCCTCGCCGTTAAAAAGCGGTCGCTGGGTCTTGTGGCTGAAGAGCCACTCCACATCCCAACCGTAGGTAAAATATCCATGATTCCACAGCGCATTGTATTTGGGGATCTCACGTCCTTGCTGGGCGACGCTGATACCCCAGTCGTCCCGCTTGACCGTCGGAAGGCGCCAGACGTTTCGACCGCAGAGCCGGAGGTATTTTGCTCCGCCGATGACACGCTGCGCTTTGTCGATATCAGCCACGACGCGTGCGGTCGAGCTGTTATAAAAGCGGCGATAATGCCCATTGGCATGGGTATGCGTATGGTTAGCCACGAGAAGATTTGGCATAGAAATTTCGCGCTGAAACAACTGGGGATTGTTCACCACCTCCCGTCCGATGCAAAACATCGTCGCCTTGACATTCTCCTCTTTCAAAACACGCAAAACATTGGCTGTGCCGTTGATCGGCCCGTCATCAAAAGTTAAATAGAGGGTTTTCTCTTTTGCCGCATGATATGCTTTTTCCATAGCACTCGGGGTGAGCTTCTCTGTCTCAACCAAAAGTTTCTCCAAGCGCTGACCTGTCGGTATTTCGCTATTGTCTGCGGTAAGACTTGGTGCGGCATCTTCAGCAGGTTGAGGCAGTACCATCCCCTCCACCGAAGGGGGTGTGTTTTGTGTGTGGCTGTTGACCTTCTTGGGAGCTTGGGTTACTCGAATGTGGGGAGAGACTTTGGGGCGGGTTTTCACCTTTTTTTGGTTGCCTGATGGTTTGACATCTAGGTGAATAACTTTGGGGGATGGGGAGACCGCTTTCGTGTCGAGTGCCCCATTGTCTTTGATGACATAACGACCCTTCATCGCATCCAGTGGAGAAAAATGGTGCCCTTGCTTTTGTTTTTTGGGTGTTGCAACAAGAGTAACTTTGTGGCGATTTCCTCCATTGAGAATATCGAGAGGATTGGGATGTGCTTGCGCATGGGCAACATGTACCAAAAACAATAACAGAAAGACCGAGAGGGGAAAAGGATTTTTAAAAGACATATTATTTAATATTTCCTTGGATACATGCAGACGTGTATTTATTAATATGGGCAGGATTATACCATATTCTCAAAAAGACTCCCTTTTTTGGGTATCATATCAAAAAAGATCAAAAGAGATGCATGGCAAAGAAGAAACAAAAATACCGTATCAAACTTAACAATAAGGTTCGGGAGATTTTCAGCGGGCTCCCTTTTGACGAAGGGGTCGCCACCCTCCCCGATGATCGCCTCACTGAGCTGATGCTCATCGCTGACGTGGATCAGCCTTCCCTTGAGCGGGAGGCGATGATCCGCTCACTCAGACGGGTCTGGAGTGAAGGGGGGTACGCCGAGCGCAAAGCGATGGTCTCCTATCTTCAAGGGCGTATGGGCGTGCCATCTACTCCGCCATCAACACCACAATTTCAAACAGAAGATACTCTCGCCCGCCTCCTGAGTCTGCTCACTCCTCACGCCCCTACTCCCGAGGAGGAACAGGCGATCCTTGAGCAGTTTATCGATGCGCGTCCGGGGAAAATCACTCCCGAGAAGATCGCCAATGCCCTCCACTACCTCCGCCTCAAGGAGCGAACCGGACGCCTTGAGACCCAACTTGGGGTAACGCTGAGGAGTGATGGAGAGATGGAGTGGCACTACCCGTTCCGCTTCACCCTCCCCGATCACGATTTTGTCAAGACACTCGTAGTACACACCACTGGTCTTGACCTCTCCACGTATCTTAAAATGGAAGATGATGAGTTGGTTGCTTCCCTGCGAAAGATCAAGGAGGAACACATCACCCAACGCCAAGAACAGA
>JALVWV010000180.1 GCA_027023145.1 Campylobacteraceae bacterium
CATCTCAAACGCCTCGGCAATCTCAGCCTCACTCGTCCCCCGATTGCATCCGATCCCCAGATACACTGGCGGGCGCAGCGTGAGGGCTTGGCTGTGGATATGAGGAGCGATGACGACGGTGTTTTCATCGATTGTCTCCCAATCGACTCGAATGAGATGATCGCGGTTTTCAATACTCTCAAAGATTCCGGGCAGTGTTGCCACCCATACCGGCTGACGATTGATCAGACGATTGGAGATCCGCGCCAGTGCCGGGAGGTTCTCGATCGCCCATCCCCGCTCTTTGGCCAGCATCTCAAACGCCAGCGTCCCGGTCTGATCGGTAGCGGTAGAGAGGAAGTTCAGGCACCCCGGCAGGCGTGAGGCAATCGTCTCGGCCAAGGCATTGGCTCCCCCCAAATGACCGCTCAGTAGTGGGACAATACGATCAAGCGCCAGATTCATCACCAGTATCGCCGGATCGGTGGCTTTGTCCTGCAACAGGGGAGCGATCTTGCGCACCACTGCCCCCATGGCGAGTATGGCGATGATCGCATCGTAGGTTTGCCATGCATCGGGGAGGATGTCGTCAAGCTTGTCATAAACGTGCAGATCATCCATCGTATGTTCCAGCCCCGCTTTGCCATAGACCGTAACCGTATGTTCGTGCAAAACAGGCAAAAGGCGCTCCGCTGCGGTGAGGCTCGGCTGATTGATGGTCAAAATCGCTATGGTCATGAGGTGCGCTCCTTGAGAAGCGGTTGCGTGTAGAGGTGCGATGCTTCCCGCTCCTCCTGATGGAGAAAATCCCCCAGCAGGATCAGCGCCACCCCCTTGATGTGTGCTGTCTGCTCCTCGATGCTCTCCAATGTCCCTTTGTAGATCGCCTCAGCTTCCCACGTGGCCTTCTCAACCACCCAGCAGGGGGTATCGGGTGCATACCCCATCTGAAGCGCCTCAGTACGGAGCGTCTTCAGTAGTCCAATCGAGAGATAAAATACCAGCGAGGAGTGGCGGCAGGCCAGGATGTTGGCCAGCGGCTCAGGATTGGGGGTGCGCCCCTCGATGCGACTGAGGATCAGCGTCTGTGACACCCCCGGCAGGGTATACTCGATCCCCAGCGAAGCCGCCGCCCCGAAGGCTGCCGTGATACCCGGAATCACCGCATAGGGTATTCCTTCCTTTTGGAGAAACGCAATCTGCCTGGCCATCGTCGAATAGATCGAAGGATCCCCGGTATGCACACGCGCCAGCCGCTTGTCCCCATGCTCCTTGAAAAAGGCAAAGATCTCCGGATACTTCATCCCCTGCGAATCGACGATCAGCGCATCCTCCCTGCACCACGAGAGCACTTCACGCGGCACCAGCGACCCGGTATAGAGCACCACATCCGCCTCGGCCAACACCCGCTGCCCTTTGATGGTCATCAACTCCGGATCGCCGGGACCTGCTCCTATGAATGTGATCATCCACGTCTCCCCAACAGCAAGCTTAAAGGCAGGCACCAAAAAGTTACCCCCTCCTGCGTCAGCGGCAACACACGATCCCCTCCGTAAAAGATATACCCTGCCCGGAATGTTGTTCCGGCATTATGAGACAGGCGCAAAAGCCCTCGGGCAAATTCCGGTTTGAGAGAAGCGGAGGCTTTGACTTCAATCCCCACGATGCTCCCATCGGATTGTTCCAGGACAAGATCGACTTCGTATTGCGCTTCACGATAGTGAAAAATCGATGTTGTTTTCTGAGCGTATGTTGTGTGTTTCAACAACTCTGTATACACAAAATTTTCTACAAGATTCCCCAGCATTTCCCGCTCACGCATAATCAGCATCTCTGCATCCGCCCCAAGAAGATGAGCAACCAGGCCTGTATCGACAAAATGAAGTTTTGGGGTTTTGTACTCTCGTTTCCCCCGATGGGTAAAATAAGGATTCACACGGCGAACGAGAAAAAGCCCTTCGAGCATCTCAATGTCACGCTTGACGGTCACATCCTGAATGCGAAGATGCTTGGCCAATGAAGCGTATTTCAACAGGTTGCTTGTGTTGTACGCCAGAATGGTCAACAATTTTTTGATCTCAAGACGGTTGCCCTCCCGCACGTGACGGATCAGTGAAAGGTCTTTTTCGATTCGCGCCTCGATATAGCTCTCAAACCACCCGGCACGCGACCGATCGCCAAGCCCCTGCACAGCAGGAAACCCGCCGCGGATCATCTCCTGTACCATCTCCGGATACGGAACAGGTTCATACGCAAGCGATGTCACCTCGCCATCAAAAAGCCGATCGACAATGTTCCCGGATCTTCCCGCTTTTTCAAAACCGGAAAAAGGATAGAGTTGCACCGAGACCATCCGACCTGCCAACGACTCTTTGATGGTGGACATCCGAAACATATCGGCACTTCCGGTCAAAAGAAATCTCCCCGGCTGATCCACTTCATCCACAGAC
>JALVWV010000181.1 GCA_027023145.1 Campylobacteraceae bacterium
GAAGGGCGATGAGGGGGGTGTTGTCCCGGGTGAGTTTGAGGGTGGTGATGGAGCCGTGGAGATGCTCCACCCCTCCGTATGAGTGATAGTGGGGCGCGAGGACTCCGACCCGTTCTTTGTAGGTGTCACATACGTCGGCGGTGTAGAATTGCATGGGGGGGTTCCTTTCTGTTTTGCGTGTTAAGTGCTAAGTGTTGCGTGTTATGTTTGTAGTATTGTAGCATAGATTGGGCTGACTAAAAGGGTCAGACGTTGAATATCCACTTCAAGTGCAGAAGTGTGCATGGTAGTTTTACATCAGATGGACTTCAGTCCCCCCGAAAACCATGAAGGCAGGACTTCCGTCCTGTCTGACGGGACTGAAGTCCCTGCTCCTGAGATACGCTGACGCGTTTGTTAGACTGAAGTCCAAGCCCCTTGTGCTTGTCTGCTGCTTGATGCTCTATGCACACAAAATCTCTTCATGCACTTATGTTATAATACCTCATAGTAAAGATATGCTCTGTGCTATGCGAAGGTATCCAATGAGAAAAAGAAAACTTGCGCTCAAAAAATATCGCTTCATGATTCCAGTCATCATAGTTTTATCTTTGGATTGACAGGGGATGCACTGCTGAAGATGATAACATCCATGACCTCATCAAAAACAAGAGTGCCACCAGCAGAACCAAAGACAAATATGATGTACTGGAGTTGAAAAAGATTCTTACCGCATCTAAATCTTAAAAAGAATACAATATCATCCAATAAAACCAAAAAAGAAGCTGCATGAAAGTCGTCACCGGGGTTGTGGGCAATGATATCCATGTCGTCGCCAACCGTCTTATCGAAATCTCGCTGCAGGAGCGGGGGTTTACCGTGTTTAATCTCGGGGTCAATACGTACCTCGAGGAGTTTCTCGATGCGCTGGTGGAGACCCGGGCGGATGTGCTGCTCATCTCGTCGCTCAACGGGGAGGCCGAGGGGTGGTGCCGGGATTTGCAGTATCTCAAAGGCTCGTACGATTTTGAGGATGTGATTTTCATGATCGGGGGCAATCTCGGGGTCGGGGAGATGGATCCGACGGAGCTGGTGCCGCGTTTCAAGGGGTACGGGTTTGACCTCGTATTCCACCAAATAGATCTCAATGAGGGACTCGATGCGCTCGAAGCCCTCATTGCGGAGCGTCGGTCATGAGTTTGTTGCAGCGCGAACGGGAGATCATCACCCGCAACGAATACGCCGACCGGTTTGACTTTGACGAGATCGAAGCGTTTATCCGGGGGGCGAGCAAAAATCTCTTCATCTCCCACCGCTTCAAAACTTCGGACAAGATGCAGGTGCAGCCCCGAGGGGGCTTCCCGACCTACGAGAAGGTTTATCGCCTCTACGAAGAGTTCATCGAAGCCGGAGTCGATGTGTTGCCGCTGACGATCGACTCCAACACCCGCCTCAACGACTACGCCACCGCCAGAAAGATGCTCGCCCTCTCTGAAGCCAACGACGTCGATATGCTCAACGGCTATCCGCTGATCAATCACGGCTACCGCACCACCCGCCGGATGATCACCCATTTTGACACGCCGGTGAGTCTGAGGCACGGGACACCCGATGCGCGGTTGCTGGTCGAGACGGCGCTGGCTTCGGGGATCTTCGAGATCGAAGGGGGGCCGATCACCTATCTGCTGCCGTACTCCAAGAACTTCCCGCTGGATAAAGCCTTCCTCTATTGGAAGTACGTCGAACGGGTCACGGCGCTCTACTCCAAACTCAACGAGCCGATCAACCGGGAGTCGTTTGGCCCCCTCTCGGCAACCCTCCAGCCTCCGGTGATCGTCATCGTCATCCAGATCATCGAGATGCTCCTCTCACTCGAAGAGGGGGTCACGTCGTTCTCAGTGAGCTTCTCCCAGAGCGGCTCGGTGACGCAGGACATCGTCACCTCCAACGTCCTCAAGAAACTCGCCCGCCACTATGCCGACCGGTTTGGCCATACCGAGGCGCAGGTCAACCTCGTCTACCACCAGTGGATGGGGGCTTTCCCGTACGACAAGGAGAACTCTGACGCGCTCATCACCACCGCCACGGTGATCGCCGCGATGGTGGGAGCCGACAAGATCATCACCAAGACCCGCAACGAAGCGTTTGGTATCCCCACCAAAGAGGCCAACGCCCGCGCCGTCTCAAGTGTGCAGTACACGCTGGGGATGCTTCAGGGGCTGCCGGTAGTGGGGGATGCCGAGGAGGAGGAGCATTTGGAGCGGATGGTGCATGAGATCATGGAAGCAGTGCTCAACGAACCGGCTGATACCCTCTGGCGGCAAGTGTTCAACGCCATCAAAAAGGGGCTCATCGAGATCCCCTTCTCCCCCCACATCATCAACGCCAACGAAGTGATCACCGTCCGCGATCCGCAGGGCAATATCCGCATCTACGATCGGG
>JALVWV010000182.1 GCA_027023145.1 Campylobacteraceae bacterium
CTTGACGTAGAGCTTGGTGCCCGGTTGGAAATCTGCCCGGAAGATATCCATCGGTGCCGTACGGGGGATGTAAAAGAGTGTGGTGTACTCCAACGATCCCTCCGCATGGGTATGGAGCCACGTCAAGGGCTCTTCACTGTCGTGCGAGAACGTTTTGTAAAACTCAATGTAATCCTCATCCCCCAGCTCCGATTTTGGCAGGCGCCACAAAGCCGTTGCATCGTTGACTTGCTCAAATTTTGTCACCGTCTCGGTCTTTTTATCATCCCCTTCGCCAGTGGTCTCTTCAGTTTCGTACTTCAGATAGATCGGATAGGGGATGTGGTCGGAGTATTTCTTGACGATCTCTTTGACCCGCCAGGTATCGTGAAACTCTTTTTCTTCCTCTTTGAGCTTGATGTAGATAATCGTACCATGTTCATCTTTGGTCACCGGCTTGACTTCAAATTCCCCGGTACCATCCGAGCTGAACATATACGCTTGCTCTTCGCCCGCTTTTTTGGTGATGACATCGACGTTGTCTGCGACCATAAATACCGAGTAGAACCCGACCCCAAACTGCCCGATGAGGTTGCTGTCCTTTTTGGCATCTCCGGTCATTTGCTCGATGAAGGCTTTGGTGCCCGATTTGGCGATGGTACCGAGGTTGTCCATCAAGTCTTGTTCATTCATCCCGATTCCGTTATCGATGATTGAGATCGAGTTGTCATCTTTGTCAAAACGGATGACGATCTTGGGATCCCAGTCCATATCTTTAAACCGCTTATCGGTCAATTTAAGGTAGTTAAATTTATCCAGAGCGTCATTCGCGTTGGAAACAAGTTCCCGGATAAAGATCTCTTTGTTTGAGTAGAGTGAGTGGGTCATCAGCTGAAGCAGCTGCCCGATCTCGGTCTGATATTGATGTTTAGCCATAATGGTCTCCTTGTGTGCTGTATTTTGCCGCGATTATAGCAGAGTTTTTTTAATATTTCAAGTTTTTTGGAAGGATAGTTTAGTCTTTGTGGCTAAACTATAGTTAGTTATGGGAATTTTTGCTAATCATAGTGATAGATATCACCATCATCCGCCAGCTGCATCAGTTGCGGTATGTCGCTCTCATTCAGTCCTATATCGTCCCGATAGGACAATGGTTTTCTCGTATGGGTCATCGGACGACCAAGTGTCAGAAGCTTGGCGACGTTGCCGGTGTATTTCTGGGTGAGTTCTTTGATGGTCATGGGGTTGTCTCTGTTGTTGGGTGTAGGATATATTACCCCACCAACTAAATACCCAAACGTTTGAGAGAGCGAGACGTGATGAGATGTGCGTGAAAAAATCTGTAGGACTGGCCGTAGTCAATTCAAAGATTTTTTTGCGTGCAGGTCGTCTCGTATCGCTCTCCCCGAAGGGTGCAGCACTTTTGCCCATACTCTGCGTTAGATTTTTTTGAATTCGCTTTGGCGAGTCCTGCAAAAATCTGCCTTGATTATGAACAAAATTGCAGCATCAAACGTTTGGGTATTTAATTGGTGGGGTAATAGTGTGTACTTCGTCCTTTTCCCACTCTTCTTATGCAGTTCTGTTCGGTCATAGGTGATCCTCTGTTTGGATGGGTTATTATAACCTATTCCACCAACATATTCATCACCAGCCGGATGATGATCTCTTTTTGCTCCGGTGCCGAGGTGGCGACGAGAAGTGCCAGCGATGCCAGCGCATTGTCATTGATCTTCGCTTCGCCGTTTTCTTTATGAAGGATGCCGTTTTTGTGGAGGAATAGGACAAACAGATACGCCCCAATCCGTTTGTTGCCGTCATTAAACGGATGCCCTTTGATGATGTAGTAGAGGAGGTTTGCCGCTTTTTGTTCGACGGACGGGAGCAGATCGACACCGCCGAAGCTCTGGTAAATGTTGAGGAGATTGCCGTTGAACTCGCCTGCTTTTTCGTTGCCGAACAGCTCCGTGGCTTCCCCTTTGGCTATCAGATCCTTTTTGAGCGCAGCGATGGCTTCTTTGGCTTCGTCGTAGTCGAGGACAAAGCGGTTCTCTTTTGTCTGCGCCACCTCCTGTAGAGTCTGTTCGTCATATCCTTGGAGCAAAGCCCAGCTTTTGGCGTAGTTTCCGATGATTTCGATAAACCCTTTGGCTTCATGCTCTGCCAACGTACGGCTCTCCACCGCCTGCTTGATCGCCTCAATCGTCTGCTCAAGTTCTGCAAATTTCTCTTGTTTAAGCCGCTCCTGGTCGAGGGCGTAGCCTTTGATGAGGTAATCTTTGAGGATGGATGTTGCCCAGCGGCGGAATTTAGGGCACCTCTAATAATAGGTCGTACCCACAACATCTCCAGCTTTTGTCCAGGCAAGGCATCGCTTCGCAGGCATAGCCGAAGCTACGTCAAGAAGCGATAACGCCGTATGGGCGAAAGCTGGAGAT
>JALVWV010000183.1 GCA_027023145.1 Campylobacteraceae bacterium
ACCATGGACTGGATGGAGCAGGAGCAGGAGCGGGGGATCACCATTACCTCTGCCGCGACCACTTGTGAATGGCTTGGTAAGCAAATTAACATCATCGACACCCCGGGCCACGTTGACTTTACCATCGAAGTGGAGCGCTCCATGCGCGTCCTCGATGGTGCTGTCTCTGTTTTCTGTGCGGTGGGTGGAGTTCAGCCTCAGTCTGAAACGGTCTGGCGTCAGCGGAACCGCTACGGCGTTCCCTCTATTGTTTTCGTCAACAAAATGGACCGTACCGGTGCCGACTTTTACGAAGTGGAGCGCCAGATCCGCGACCGCCTCAAAGGTAACCCGGTTCCTATCCAGCTCCCCATCGGCGCGGAAGAGAATTTCGAAGGGGTCGTCGATCTCGTAAAAATGAAAGAGATCGTCTGGGATGCCGATGCCGCAATGGGCTCAGCCTATCACGAACAGGATATACGCGAGGAGCTTCAGGATAAAGCAGAAGAGTATCGTGAAAAAATGATCGAATCAATCTCTGAGGCGGAAGGTAACGATGAGCTGATGGAAAAGTACCTCGAGGGCGAGGAACTCACCAACGACGAAATCATTGCCGGGATCAAAGCAGCTACCATCGGGATGCATATTGTCCCCATGACAGCGGGTACTGCGTTTAAAAACAAAGGGGTACAGACCCTGCTTGATGCCGTTGTTGCTTATCTTCCCTCCCCAGTCGAAGCTGCTGCGATCAAGGGTACGATGATGGACGATCCCGAGAAAGAAGTGACGGTTGAATCAACCGATGATGGCGAATTTGCCGCATTGGCATTCAAAATCATGACCGACCCTTTCGTCGGTCAGTTGACCTTTATCCGCGTCTACCGTGGATCCCTCGAATCCGGCTCCTACGTCCTTAACTCGACCAAAGAGAAAAAAGAACGCATCGGCCGCATCATGAAGATGCACGCCATCAAGCGCGAAGAGGTCGCTGAGATCTATGCCGGTGAGATCGGTGCGGTTGTTGGACTCAAAAACACCACCACGGGTGACACCCTTTGTTCCGACAAAGACAAAGTCGTCCTCGAGCGGATGGATTTCCCCGATCCGGTTATCTCGGTTGCCGTTGAGCCCAAGACCAAAGCTGACCAAGAGAAGATGGGTATCGCCCTGAGTAAATTGGCACAGGAGGATCCCTCTTTCCGTGTCAATACCGATGAAGAGTCCGGTCAGACGATCATCTCCGGTATGGGTGAGCTTCACCTCGAGATCCTTGTCGATCGCATGAAGCGAGAATTCAAAGTCGAAGCCGAAGTGGGTGCGCCTCAGGTTGCGTACCGCGAAACCATCCGCAGCACGGTCAACAAAGAGTACAAATATGCCAAACAGTCCGGTGGACGCGGTCAGTACGGCCATGTCTTCCTCAAGATCGAGCCTCAGGAAGCTGGTGCCGGGTATGAGTTTGTCGATGAAATCAAAGGTGGTGTCATCCCCAAAGAATTTATCCAGCCAGTCAACAAAGGTATCCAGGAAGCGATGGAGCGCGGTATCCAAGCAGGGTACCCTGTTGAAGATGTCAAAGTTACCCTCTACGATGGCAGCTACCACGACGTCGACTCCTCGGAAATGGCGTTTAAACTTGCCGGTTCCATGGGCTTCCGCGAAGGAGCCAAAGAGGCAAACCCTGTTATTCTTGAGCCCATGATGAAGGTCGAAGTTGAAGTCCCCGAAGAGTACATGGGTGACGTCATCGGTGATATTTCCAAGCGTCGCGGTCAAGTCAACGGCATGAACGATCGTGCCGGAAACAAGATCGTCGATGCCTTCGTTCCTTTGGCAGAAATGTTTGGTTACTCTACCGACCTGCGTTCCATGACCCAAGGTCGTGCGACGTACTCGATGGAGTTTGATCACTATGAGGAAGTGCCAAGCAATGTGGCCAAGGAAATCATCGAAAAGCGCAACAGCTAAGCTTTTTTTGGGGCCATTCTATAGTGGTCGCCTCCCCCTCTTGAGGGGGACTAATAGAGAAGAAGGTCGACTTCTTCGCCCACTTCTTTGCTGTGATCTGTTTCGGTCGTATAAAGCAGAGCTGATTGCCCCAGCATATTGGTAAGGATTGCACTGGTTCCAATTTTTTTGCCCTGAAAGTCCACGAAGTAGCGTCCCTGATCAAGTGAAACGTTGCACGCGGTAAATTCAGCCTTTTTTGCCCGCTTGACAAAGGGTTCCCTTAGGGTTGCCTTGACCATCGGTAATGTAAGTATTCGGTGAGTAAATGCACCCATCAATGGGAGCAGATACAGCAATGCCGTTACTGTCGAAGAGTAAGCAAATCCTGGGAGTGCTAGGATAAATTTATCCCCTTTGCGTGCTAGGACAATATGCTGACCCGGCTTGATACGCACCCCTTGAAACAAGATTTCAAAACCCAAAGCCGGGATAATATCTTTGACAAAATCATAATCCCCAACACTTACTCCGCCTGTAGTGACAATGATATCACTTTGCTTCAACGCTTTTTCCACGATATGGGTAATCCCCTCTCGATCATCGGCTGCAGTTGAGAGTCGGCGAGGTTCACCTCCGTACCGAGAAACAATGGCTTCGATAGTGTAGTTATTGGTGCTTCGAATTTGGGCATCACTGGTCTGCTCTTCGCCAAGCTGGAGCAACTCACTTCCAGTGGAGAGAATCGCTACGATTGGTTTATCAAAAACCATCGGTTCGACAATATTGAGTCCCGCCATCACACCAATCTCGGCAAAATCAATCAATGTACCACTAGGAATCAATACATCACCTGCCTCATACGCTTCCCCAACAGGACGCACCGCAAACCCAAATGGTACTGGCTCATCAATGACAATTTCCCCCCCATCGACCGTCACGTTTTCAATTGGGATAAGAGTATCGGAGTCTTCTGGCATCAGAGACCCCGTGAAGGTCTTGATGCACTCTCCAGGACGTACACTATCTACCAAATCACTTCCGGCTGGATTGTCCCCTGCAATTCGCAACCGTCCTAAGGCCAAATCTTCATGCCGAACCGCATACCCATCCATTCCTGAGGTTGGGAACTCTGGCATACTCCTCTCAGCTACAATATCTTCCGCCAGCACATACCCCATCGTTTCAGTTAAATGCCGGTAATGCGCCCGGGGTCTCTCAATCGTTTGTGCCTGTAGAATCTCCATTGAAGTATCGAAATGTATCTGAGCCATACCTTCCCCCTTTCTTATGCCCTAAGACACCTTTTTGTATCGTTGCGCCTTTATAGACCATACACAATAACGATATCACCTTTGTAAACGGCGACCTTCTTGATAAATTTTGCCGAAAAGGATGAGTCCATTTGGTGTATGGGAATATCACCGAAAACTTTAGAGACAATCGAACCTATCGCTTTACGAGTGCTTTTACTAACATATCTAGAAAGAGAAGCATTGCCGAACTGAATCACGCCGGGACGTATGTCGGTCAGAAAGATTTGTTTGGTTTTGGGATCATAACGCAGACCGCAAGAGGCAGCCAGTGCCCCGTCTACCCCTTCTGGGATCTCAAATGTTGTCAAGCCGAATTTGGTCACTAGGGCGACCCGATTTTCCTTAGCTGCCGGATGAATTTCTGCACGAGTAATCGTAAATGAACCAAACGTTGAACGGCGTTTGATCGGCGTGACTTTAAGAAGTTCAACGTTAATTTTCTCAGTAGGAATCTTGGATGTGTAACTCAACAGTCCGGCATCGGGAGTGCTCCCGCCACAACCAGTAATAGCAAAAAGGGAAAGGATAGATAACAAAGATAATACTATACGTCGGGTCATTTCACGCTCCAAAAAATTTCCGCCATTATATCCAAAAATGGGTAAAGTATGCCTCATGGCTTAAGCTTCCTGTCTATCAATACATAATATTTCCCGCACATCTTGGCGATCTCCCCATCATGGGTGACGATAAAAAGTGCCCCTTCCTGTTTGTGGATGTACTCCTGCATCACTTCCATTACGAGGGTAGCCGTCTGCTTGTCAAGATTGCCCGTCGGCTCATCGGCAAAAATCAGGCGGGGTTGCTTGGCCAGCACACGCGCCAATGAGATCCGTTGTTGTTGCCCGCCGGAGAGTTCCCCTACCTTTTGGTCGATTACCTCATCGATTTCCAGCCGCTCCAGCAACCATGGATCGAGTTCCGTCCCTGCCAGCTCTGTCGCCGCCTCGATGTTCTGTCGTCCGGTCATCCCTTTGAACAGATAGTGTGTCTGAAACACAATCCCCAGCTCCGTCCGCCGAAACATTTCCCGCTCCGCCTCGTCCATTGCATACAGATCATGCTCAAGGATTTCAATGTGCCCTGTCAAGGGCGGCAAAAACCCCGCCAGCGTATGCAGCAATGTCGATTTGCCGCTACCACTTCGCCCCTGCACCGCCACACTCTCCCCAGCATGCAGGGTGAGGCTGACGCCATCGTAGAGAGGATAATCAAACGCATGAGAAAGGTCGGTGGCTTGAAGGAGTGGTTGGGACATAGTAGTGCGCCTTGAGTATGTGTTAAATGTAAGGATATTGTAGGAGGGTTTGGTTAACGGGGGGCTGAGTAAATTAGACGTTAGGAATTAGGAATTAGGAATTTTGGTATGTATTGCGATGCAATACTTTTATTAAGAGGGTTGTTGCGAAGGAGCTTACTAACAGTAAGTGGCTGAGCAAACTCCTCCAAAGATGCGGCAAAATAAAAGCGTTTACGCCATTTGCTTGGCTACTTCGGCAGCGAAGTCTTCTTCCTCCACTTCGATCCCTTCGCCCACCTCAAGGCGGGTAAACGTAATAATCTCAGCCTTTCCGCCCGCTTTTTCGGCGAAATACTCACCGACAGTCTTGCTGTCGTCCATGACGAATTTCTGATCCAGCAGGCATTGCTCTTGATCCAGGGTGGTGTTGTCGGAGATGAAGCGCTCCAGTTTGCCCGGTAGGATGCGATCCCAGATCTTCTCGGGCTTCCCTTCGGCTTTGAGCTCCTCTTTGAGGGCAGCTTCGGCTTCGGCCAGTACCTCGTCGGTCAGTTGAAGGCGTGAGACGTATTGGGGGACGTTTTTGAGGGTTTTGCCGAGGCGCTCAAGCTCTTCGTTCTCTTTTTTGATCGCTTCGATACGCCCCTTGGTTTCTGCTTCGACGTACTCAGGATCGAAATCTTTGTAGGTCAGAGATTTGGGAGCCATGGCGGCTGCGTGCATCGCGATTTCCCTGAGGACGGGAGTCATCTTCTCTGCCGTTTCGGCATCGTCACACCTAGCAGCGATGATGACACCGTTCTGGGCGTTGGAGTGAACGTAACCACTGACAGCAGTCGTCTCATCTCCAGCGATCAAAGCCGAGCGGCGTACGACGAGGTTTTCACCGATGGTTGCAATCTGAAGAGAGAGGAACTCGCCAAACGGCTGTCCATTGATCTCAGAAGCGTTGATCGCCTCAGCATCGGCTAGGTCATTGGCAAAGGCGTGCTCAATAACGGTGTTCATGAGGTCTTTGAATTTGTCATTCTGGGCGACGAAATCGGTCTGGGAATTGATCTCTACGATGACCGCTTTGTGGCCGTCCACTTTGACACCGATGGCACCTTCGGCAGCGGTTTTGCTCGCTTTTTTCGCAGCCGCACCGATCCCCTGATCTCGGAGCCACTCGACGGCTTTGTCCATGTCACCGTCGCTAGCCGCGAGGGCTTTTTTGCAGTCCATCATCCCGGCATCGGTCATCTCACGCAGTTTTTTGATATCTTTGGGTCCGAAGTTTGCCATGATTACCCCTCCGCCAATTCTTTTGCGTGTGCGACGGATTCTTTAAAATCACCTTTGAAACTGTACTTTTCTTCCATCACCTGGATTTGCTCATCAGTCATATTGGCTACGTCAGCAAATGTATGGAATCCTTCGCTGTTGAGCTTCTCTTTGTAGACTTTGCCGATCCCTTTGATCTTGGTCAGGTCGTCACCTTTGGCGTCTGCTTTGGGGGCAGCAGCTTTTTTCTCGGCAGGTGTAGCTTTTTCCTCAGTAGGAGCGGCTTTTTCTTCGGCTTCGGCTTCAGAGACGAGCTTCTGCACTTCAGCGGCATCGACGTTGGCTTCAGCAGCAGCGGCAGCGATATCACTGCCCTCTCCGACGACTTCTTCAGCGGCTTCGCCGTGCTGCTCAGCATAGATCGCTTTTCCTTCGATGATCGCATCGGCTATTTCACGACAGAAGAGGTTGATCGAACGGATCGCATCGTCGTTGCCGGGGATGGGGTAGTCGATCAGATCGGGGTCGCAGTTGGTGTCCAGTGGTGCGATGACAGGCATCCCCATACGACGGGCTTCGTTGACGGCGATGCTCTCTTTGACGGCGTCAACGACAAACATCATGTCGGGGAGTTTTTTCATGTGGCGGTACCCCTCGAGGTAGCTCATGAGTTTCTCTTTTTTACGGCGAAGCATGAGGGCTTCTTTTTTGGTTAAGAGTTCGATTTGGCCATTCTCTTCCATCTGCTCGATGATCTCGAGTTTACGGATAGACTTTTTGATGGTAGGGTAGTTGGTGAGCATCCCGCCGAGCCAGCGGGTAGCGACGTAAGGCATACCAGCACGCTCAGCATGCTCTTTGACGGCGGTGCGGGCTTGTTTCTTGGTACCGACAAAGACGATGGTTTTGCCCTCGGCTGCTGCGTCACGGACGATGTTGTAGGTATATTTAAAGTAACGGAGGGTTTTTTGAAGGTCGATGATGTAGATGTTTTTCCGTTCACCGAAGATGAACTTTTTCATTTTGGGGTTCCAGCGACGTGTCTGGTGTCCGAAGTGCATTCCGCACTCGAGAAGGTCTTTCATAGTTACCATAATTTGCTCCTTGATATAGCATATAAATGAAAAGCGAGAAATGTGTCAAGCTTTCAACGTGGGTTTGCGCCTCTGCAGTCCTCAACACTCCGCCAAATGCTTCGTGCAACCGTTCAAGGAATAACTGCATGTGAATTTTCCGTTATCCTGCCGTAGCAGAATAAGGAACGCGATTGTATCGAAAAGTTGATTAAAAGTTTTTGATATTAATTTGGTGATATTTTTCATGGCTTCATAAACTATATTCATATATAATCGTTTAACAAACTAAACGATTAGGACAAAAAATGAAAAGCCTGTTAAACGATCTGCTCGAGCTCTCCAACAGGAAGCTTCGTGCAAACACAATACAGTATCGCAGAGGAATGTTTGATGAGATTCGCGGAAGTGATTCCCGGTTTATCGGCATCTATGGCTCGAGGGGGGTGGGCAAGACGACACTGATGCTGCAAATCGCTCAGGAGATGGAGTACGAAGCGGATGAGATACTTTATGTCTCGTGTGACCACCCGATCCTCAGTGATGTTTCTCTGTTTGGACTTGTTGAGTATTTTTACAAGTATGGGGGCAAATGCATCTTTATCGATGAAGTACACGAAGCATCCAACTACGAACAGGAGCTCAAAAGCATCAGCGATTTTCTCGATATCAAACTTTTTTTCTCGGGCTCGAGTGCGATCAAGCTGACCAACGCATCCTTCGCGAGGAGATTTGCCATGTTTCACCTTCCTGTTTTGTCGTTCAGGGAGTATCTCGAATTGTCCCTGGAGTGTGTGTTGCCGAGTTATCGTTTTGAGGAAATTACCGCAAACCATACAACGATAGCCAACACGCTCCTGCAAACGCTTGGAGAACAAAAAATACTGAAACATTTCAGCGAGTATCTCAGAGTGGGTGCTTATCCGTTTTATTTCAGCAACCGACAAAATTACCAGCAGATGCTGCTCGATACGGTCAATACGATTCTGCACACCGATCTGGGCTCTGTGTACAACCTGAGTGGGGAGAAAATCGTGGTGCTGAGGAAACTTCTCAACAGCATCTGTGTCTCAGATCCACTGGAACTGAGCATGGAAAGTTTGTCCCGAAAAGTGGGGGTCTCCAAAGCCACACTCTACAAATACATAGGGTACCTGCACAAAGCAGAACTCTTACGACACATCACCTACGAGGGCAAAAGATTTCAGTCGATGCAGAAACCGGACAAGCTCTACCTCTCAAACCCTGCGCTTTTTCATACCCTGTGCCTCAAGCCAAAAATAGGAACACTGCGAGAGAGTTTCTTTGCTTCGCAGGTCAGTTTCCGATCATCGCTTCATTACGTCACGCGTGGGGATTTTCTGGTCGATGAAATCTATACGATAGAAATAGGGGGCAAAAACAAGGGATTTGAGCAAATCAAAGAGATCCCGGACAGCTTCGTAGCCGCTGATGATATTGAAGTGGGATTTGGGAACAAAATACCGCTTTGGCTTTTTGGGTTTTTGTATTAAGATCCATACGAGTAGCCACCTACGGCCACCACACCGTCGGCAGGTGCACCGTATGCACCACGCCAGAGATGTCCAGTGTCAGGGCGACGCTGGCGTGGATCGCCAATACGTATCCATTCGATTGAACCACCCCCTACGGAACCGACTCAAGCGACGCTCGGGAGGCGCGATGTGGGTCAGACGTTCGAGGACAACCTTGCCTGCCATAGCAAACGCATGGTAGGGATTGGGATCGCGGGGATTCATTCGGGTGAGCACCTGATAGAGCCCCCACCCTTTGCCCTGATAGCGCTCCTCTTTGTTGATACCGTCCCCTTTGAAATTGATGTAATCGATGAGGATATAGGCTCCCTGCGGATCAATCGAACCATTTTTGCGGTAGAGGAGTCGGCGATAGTTTTTCTCAACAATCTTCCCCTGTCCGTGGGCGCGTGCATAGGCAAGTATCCGGGGAAGCGAGGCATTGAGCCGATGGAGCATGAAACGTGCCTGAAGCCCTTTGGTGCGATCCATGAAAGCGGTGAGTTCCCGCATTTTTTTCGTATTGGCCTTCTTGGCGCGGCGCCACTGCTCATAGCTGTGCCAGACACAGTGGGTCTCGGGCGTCAGCCACCGGGGCGACCGGGCACCATGGGCGGTAATGTAGCGCAGCATCGGCGGAAACGCCTCCCAAAACCACATCGGTTTCTCGGCGGTAAACCAGATAAAATGCCCGATCCCCACCGAAGCAAACTCCTCCCCTTTGTTCCACCACACCAGCTTGCTCCGTTTACCCGAGCCCTCATTGAGCCAAATTTTGCGAGCGATCTGGTTGGCCTGCGCATCGGTGAGGCGGAGTTTGGAGGCGTGGAGAGTAGAGAGGAGAAGGAAGAGGAGGAGTATGAGTTTTTTCATGCGGGTTCCTTTTTAAAATGTTCCTCCCCCCCGATAGAATAAAAGCGTTGCACCGCAACGCATACCAAAACTCCTAATTCCTCACTCCTAATTCCTCACCCTTTTGGCTTCCAGCCAAAACTCCCGCTCCTTCCATCGGCGTACTCCGATCCTCGGCATAAATCCGCTTGCCGTCGATCACGTCGTACTTCCAGATGGGGGCATTGGCTTTGAAGTCTTCGACAAATGCATCAATGAGCTCCAGTGCTACCCGCCGCTGGGGCGAAAAGACCGCCGAGATGTACGAAGAGGTGTGCACTGGCACGTCACCCACGGCATGGGCAAACTTCACGATCGCCCCTCGCTCGGCTGCGCGTGCCTGCCACCCTTCAAACCATGTCCGAAGGATCGGCTCATAGATATCAAAACTGAGCGCCTCGATCCCCCCCTCTTCACGAATGATCCCCACAAACGGGATATACGCACCGTAATTGCTCTGCTGGTGCTCATCCAGCCAGCGCCCGAAGATGGTCTTCACGTCCAGTGATCCATTATACAGCTCCATGCCTTCCCTCCGATTTCATTTCATATCTCCTCACCATTGATCCATGCATTACCCAAAAGGGGCTGGGACTTCAGTCCCACCAAACGCGACTGAAGTCGCGTCCCCATCCAACAAAAGCGTTGCAAAGCAACGCCAACCAAAACTCCTAATTCCTAATTCCTCATTTAAACCTATCCCCCGCAAACCGGTGGCAAGATAGAGACCTTATCTCCATCTTTGAGCGGCGCATTTCGATCGGCGGTCATGGCATCATTGATCGCCACGGCTGAGGTGCCAAGCCATTCGCTCACCCCTTCAACATTCTTGAGTGCTTCAGCCAATTCACCCAGCGTTCCCGCTTCGACCTCCATCGGCGGCTTTCCGATGGGGCCAAGAAATTCTACTGTGATCATATTCTCCTGCCTTAATGTTCATTGGTGCAGGCTTTTGAGGCAACGGCGACAAAGTCGCGCTTCAGACCCGAAGGGTCGCCGAAGGCGATTGGCGACTGCCGGAGTCGTTGGCTCAAAAGCCTGCACGCCCGAAAAGATGCCACGATTATAATCGTGCTTGGATATAATTGCCCTTAAGAAAGACAAAATATGGAGGCGACATGCTCTTTGGTTCGATCCAGTATCTCAATCTCCTCCCGTTCCAGCTCTTCCTCAAGCGTGCCCT
>JALVWV010000184.1 GCA_027023145.1 Campylobacteraceae bacterium
AAAAACTCGAAGAGGACGACGACGTCCAAACGGTCTATACCAACCTCGTTTGATGGTTTGTATTTTGTAATCGCTTCTAAACAATAACACTTATTATAATGAAAAAATGCAGATTTTCTACAAAATGGTGCGCGATTACGCACCATATGTAGTTTAGAGAATATTGACGACAACCTCGCCGTTTTGCACGTCAAACTCGACGCGACTCCCCTCGGTGACTTTGTCCTCGAGGATCAGTTCGGCGAGACGGTCTTCGACCACTTCATAGAGAGCACGCTTGAGGGGGCGTGCACCGTACACGGGGTCGAAGCCGGCCTCGGCAATGTAGGCTTTGGCAGCTGGGGTGAGCGCGACGGTGATGTTGCGCTCGGCGAGCTTCTTCTCGATCGTACGGAAGAGGATATCCACGATCTGTGTGATGGCCGCCAGATCGAGCGGGTTGAAGATCACGATATCGTCGAGCCGGTTGAGGAACTCCGGCTTGAAGGCCAGTTTGAGCTCATCGTTGACCGCTTTGCGGCGGTCTTCGGGATCGTTGAACTCCATGATCTTGTCCGAAGCAATATTGCTCGTCATGATGATGATGGTGTTTTTAAAATCCACCGTCACCCCTTTATTATCCGTCAGACGCCCGTCATCGAGCACCTGCAATAAGGTATTGAACACATCGGGGTGTGCTTTCTCGATCTCATCGAAGAGCACCACACTGTAGGGCTTGCGGCGCACCGCTTCGGTGAGCTGTCCCCCCTCCTCGTAGCCGACGTATCCTGGGGGCGCACCCACGAGGCGGCTGGCGGCGTGTTTCTCCATGTATTCACTCATGTCGATCCGGATCAACGACCGCTCCGAGTCGAAGAGGAATTTCGCCAGCGTCTTGGCCACCTGGGTTTTTCCCACACCAGTGGGGCCGAGGAACATGAAGCTACCAATGGGGCGGTTGACATCACTCAGACCTGCCTTGTTGCGCTTGATAGCACGGGCGACGGCTTTGAGAGCTTCGTTTTGCCCGACGACCTCCTCTTTGAGCACCTCCTCGATGTGGAGGATTTTGTCCTTCTCGCTCTGGAGCATTTTGTTGACCGGGATTCCTGTCCAGCGGCCGACGATACTGGCGATCATCTCCTCATCGACCGAGTTTTTGAGCAGAGTACCCTCTTTCATCATCTGGCTCCAGCGTTCTTCGAGATTGGCGAGCTTCTGCTGCTCCGCCGGGATCTGTCCATACTCGATCTCCGCTGCACGGTTGAAGTCCCCTTCCCGCTTGGCCTGCTCGGTCTGGACTTTGAGCGACTCGATGGTGCTCTTGATCTCAGCAATTTGGTTGAAGATCGCTTTTTCCTGCTCGAATTTCTCCTGCAGCATCATTTTCTTCTCTTCGAGGTCGGCCACTTCACGGGCGATCTCTTCGAGGCGAGCCGTATTTTTCTCACTCTCTTCCATCTTGAGGGCTTCGCGCTCGACTTGCAGTGTGGCGATCTCCCGCTTGGTTTTGGCCAGTTCTGTGGGCTCACTCTCGATCTCCATTTTGAGTTCTGCTGCTGCTTCGTCGATCAGATCGATTGCCTTGTCGGGCAGGAAGCGGTCGGTGATGTAGCGGTCACTCAGCTTGGCTGCGGCCACGAGGGCACTGTCGGTGATGATGACGTTGTGGTGCGCTTCGAGGCGGTCTTTGATCCCCCGCAGGATTTGGAGTGCTTCGTTGATGCTGGGCTCATCCACCTTGACTGGCTGGAAACGGCGCTGGAGTGCCGCATCCTTCTCAAAATACTTGCGGTACTCCTTGAGCGTCGTCGCTCCGATGGTGTGCAGCTCCCCGCGAGCTAGGGCAGGCTTGAGGATGTTGGCCGCATCCATGCTTCCTTCACTCGCTCCGGCTCCTACAATCGTATGGACTTCATCGATAAATAGGATCACGTTGGCCGCTTTTTTCACCTCATCGACGACCGCTTTGAGGCGGTCTTCGAATTCCCCGCGATACTTGGCTCCTGCGATCAGGCGACTCATATCCAGCGAGACCACCCGCATGTTTTGGAGACTGGTGGGAACCTCTTTGTCCACAATGCGCTGTGCCAGCCCCTCGACGATGGCCGTTTTCCCGGTACCGGGCTCACCGATAAGGATGGGGTTGTTCTTGGTCTTGCGGATGAGGATTTGCATCATCCGCTGGATCTCTTCATCCCGTCCGATCACCGGATCAAGTTCGCCGTCAAGCGCCTTCTGATTGAGATCGATGCCATACTGTGCCAGAGCCTCGAGGGTCTCATCGGCACTGGCCGAGTCGATCGTCTGCCCGCCCCGGATCGATTCAAGAGTCTTGCGCAGTTCGCTTAGATCGATCTGGCGCCCCAGCGTATCGCGGATGAAGGATTCATCGAGGTTGGCCAGCAGCCACGCGTCAACGGAGAGATAC
>JALVWV010000185.1 GCA_027023145.1 Campylobacteraceae bacterium
GGGCTCAAAGGGGGTGGCATCATCGGGCCGCAGACGCGGGCAGCACTCAACATGACGGTCACGCAGGCGATCCAGAAAATCCGCTTGAATCTCGATCGGATCAAATGGCTTTATCGCAAACAAGCCCCCATACGTATCGAGCTCAACATCCCCACCTTTCGTCTGAATTTCCTTGATGGCAACAAGCTGGTTACGACAATACGTGTGGTCACTGGCAAGCCCAACCATCCTACCCCGAGCTTCCACAATGTCATGTCGTACATTGTGGTCAATCCATGGTGGAAGATCCCTGAGGGGATTGTCAGAAACGAAATGATCCCCAAGCTGATCAAAGATCCTTATCACTATGAAGCGCAAGGGAAGGAGCTGCATGAGAGCTGGGATGAGAGTTCTCCCCGTATCGACCCCGGGACGATCAACTGGGCACAGTATCGGGACAAGAAGAAGCATATCCCCTATCGTTTTATGCAAGTTCCCGGGCGGCATAATGCCCTGGGCAAGATCAAGTTTCTTTTCCCCAACGGGTATTCTGTGTACATCCACGATACCCCCTCCAAGAGTTTGTTCTTCCGAAATGTCCGGGCATTCAGTCACGGTTGTATGCGCATCCAGAAGCCACGGGAACTTCTGGAGTCTCTGGCGCTTTTCAACGACAATATCGACGTAGACGATGTGATGGATCAACTGAAAGGGACAGATAAGAAAACCATTGTATTGAAACACAAGGTACCTATCGATATCACCTATCTGACGGCCTACATCGACCCCTATGGTTACCTCAATTTTCGCAAAGATGTATACCACTACGATAAGTATCAAATGAAAGACTATACCCCCAAAGTGGTCTCGCTGAGAGAGGCGAGACACGCTGACACTAGAGCAACTTCGGCTTCAAAGCCTGAACCCGCTCTTCAGAAGAGTACTCCGAAAACCCATAAAGTCACCCCAAAGTCCAAAGCAAAATCCAACATATCGACAGGGGAAAAGTCTCCGGTCAAAAAACCTGAGGTCAAAAAGCAAACGTCAAAGAAATCCGCACCAAAAAAGAAACCCACTGCAAAAAAGTCTGTTGTCAAAGTGCCTTCTGCTTCGGAGATGATCACTGCGGCAAAAAAGCCTCATGGCCGAGTTGATGGTGACGGCTATCGGGTGATTGAAGTATACTGATCATGGTCTTTGACTCTGCGATTGTCCTGACCGGTGGGATTGCGACGGGCAAAAGCACAGCCGCGACGATTTTTGCTGCGCTTGGATACGTCGTTATCGACGCCGACACCATCGCCCATGCGGTACTCGACAGGCAGTCCACGGTTATTGGCAAAATGTTCGGACCGGATGTGATCCATGGGGATCGGGTCGATCGCAAGGTGCTGGGGAGGATTGTTTTCGCCGACACACAGAAGCGGCGGGAGCTCGAAGCACTGCTCCACCCGCTGATCGAGCAGGAGATCACCCGCCGGGCAGCTGTCGAAGAGGCACGCGGCAAACCCTATCTGATCGACATTCCCCTCTTTTATGAACGTGCCGCGTATCCCATTGAGCAGGTTGCGGTCGTCTATGCACCCCGGGAGATCCAAATCACACGCCTGATGGCACGAGAAGGGCTGAGTGAAGCCGAAGCGCTTCAGCGGCTTGATGCCCAAATGGACATCGAAGAGAAGCGCGTGCGAGCGACATGGGTGATCGATAACACAGGCGATCGCACGGAGCTGGAACGGGAGTGCGAGCGGGTGAGCCGCTTGATCCAGCGTCGTGTGGTATAATACCCTTCACAAAAGCATCAAAGGCTCTCCCCATGTTTGTCACCAAGTACAACGCCAACGGCAACGACTTCGTCATTTTTCACGATTCTGAGCGCAAGGAGCGGCACGAGCTTGCCCGCCTCCTGTGTGATCGGCAAAAAGGGGTGGGTGCCGATGGTCTCGTGGTGTTGATCCCCCATCCGGAGTACGATTTCGAGTGGGAGTTTTACAACGCGGACGGCAGCGAAGCGGCCATGTGTGGCAACGCAACCCGTGCCGTTTCTCATTACGCCGTCGAAAAAGGGATTTCCGTCAATAATCGCTGTGAATTTCTCACCGGAGCAGGGGTGATCCGCACTGAGGTCAACGGTCTCTACGTCGTTACCGATATGCTCGAGCCCAAAATCCTCCGCCGTGACATCGAAGCGTACGGCCACACCTGGTGGCTAATCGACACCGGGGTGCCGCATCTCGTGAGTGAGCAGCCGATCGAGACGTTTGACATCGACATGGCTCGCGTCCTGCGGCACCAGTACGATGCCAATGTCAACATCTACACCCTCGAGCAGGATGAGCTCCGCCCCCGTACCTACGAGCGGGGCGTGGAGGATGAGACACTCGCGTGCGGTACCGGGATCATGGCCTGCTACGT
>JALVWV010000186.1 GCA_027023145.1 Campylobacteraceae bacterium
ACGATCACCCCTTGATGGAGAAGGGTATCAGCAATCTGCGTCGCATCGTACGGATCATCAAACAAATACGTGATAAAGTTGGTATAGCTCTCGATGTAGCGTAGACCCTGCTCTTTGGCAAAAGCCTTATACCGTCCGATCTGTTTCTGATGCAAGGCAATGGATTCTGAAACAAAATGAGTATCCTGGCTGGCTGCAATTGCTGCTGCTAGCGAGAGGCTGGAGATATTGAATGGCGGGCGCATTTTATAGAGTGCCCGGATGATTTCGGGGTGTGCGATACCATACCCGACCCGCATTCCTCCCAATCCGTAGGCTTTGGAAAATGTCCCAAGATAGATGATGTTGGGATAGGACAATAAATCTTTGGGCTCGAGTTGATATGCCGGATCTTTGGCCGCTGCATACTCCATGTAGGCTCCGTCGATAACCACCAGTGTCTCGGGATCCGCCGCTTCGATTATTTGGACTACTTCGTCGCGCCTGATCGCATCACCGGTTGGGTTGTTGGGTGTACATATATAAACGACATCTGGGGTGTGCTCCGCCATCATTGGCAAAAACTCCTCCACCCGGTGTTCATAGCTGGGTGTACGCAGGATCTCTGCTCCCACTTGTCGAGCATAGATCTCATACATGGCAAAGGTTACCTGGCTCATGAGCACTTTGCTGGTAGCATTCAGCTTCGCCCGGCTGATAAACTCCAATACCTGATCGCTCCCTGCACCAACAATGATTGTTTCTTCGGGAACGTCAAAACGCTCAGAGAGGAGTGCCTTGAGCTCAAACATACTGTCATCCGGGTAGAGATGTGCCTTGTCGGCATGATCCCGGATAACCTGCGCTACGACCGGGCTGGTGCCGATGGGGTTTTCATTGGAAGCGAGCTTGACCACATCTTCCGGCGCTATCCCAAACTCACGTACTACCAGTTCGATCGGTTTGCCAGCTTCGTAGGTTTTGATACTATCCAGTTCTGCATTAAATTTCACATTAGCTCCTCATTGTGTCGAGTGGCGGCGACATATTTGGTGTGCAATTTCACACACGGATGCTGCCAAAAGGGGCTGGGACTTCAGTCCCACTCAACGCGACTGAAGTCGCGTCCCCAACAAAATGCCTTATTCCTAATTTTCAAACGTCGTCCGCCTCTTTGACGTATGAACCGAGAAACTTGATCGCTCCGGCATGTTTGTCGAAAATTCGCTTGATGGAAGCATCATCTTTGTGACCGTCAAATTCGATGAAAAAGATTGAAACTCCCTCGACAATGTGGGATTTAATTTTGGTCAGGTCGATCGATTCTTCTCTGAAATCGAGCAAAAAATCCACAAGAGCACCGGGGCGATTGGGGAGGCGGACGAGAATGGTTGTTTTGTCGTTGCCACTGGGGGCATTTTCGAAATCACTGATGACGAAAAAGCGTGTCCGGTTGTCCCCTTTGTCTTCGATGTTACTGTAACGGATCGGCAGACGGTACATCCTGGCTGCGACTTCGGCGCATATGGCTGCCGACTCGGGATCTCCAATGGCAAGCTGAGCGGCTTTGGCTGTCGACTCGACCGGGATCTGTTCTACTTCATCGAGTCCGAAATCTTCGAGGAAATGTTTGCACTGCCCAAATGCGATGTCTTTGGAATAGATCCGTTTGATGGTGCGAGTATCTTCTGCCTCAGTTGCAAAAACATGGTGAATGTCGATCATTACTTCGGCGATGATCTTCAGATTGTAATCGCTCAGGCACGAGATGGTATCGCTGACGATCCCGTTGAAGCTGTTTTCAATCGGCACGACACCAAACCGTGCCTGACCTCGTGAAACCTCTCGAAAGACTCCCCTGATACTTCCAATAGGCAAATAGTGACTCAATGCTCCAAATTTGGTCTCCGCTGCTTGGTGGGTGAAGCTGGCTTCGGGGCCGAGAAATGCGATCTGCTCCGGAAGCTCAAAATTTCGAGCTACGGCAAACAGCTCAAGAAACAATGCTTCGATTGCTTGATCGCTCAGCACTCCCTGGCTCTCTCGGTTGAGACGTTTGAGACGCATGAGAATCTCCTGCTCCCGCTCCGGACGATAGATTGGGGCACCGGTGCGATTCTTGATGTGACCCACTTCGTTGACGTAACGCATTCGCTGATTGTAAAGTTCAATCAGCTGATTATCGATCGCATCGATGGAGTGGCGTAAATCCTCAAGTGTCATCATCGTATCCTTCCGCTGGTGTGTTGAGATACCCTTTTTCAAGCCGGATCTGATCTTCGAAATTTTCCCGATCTCGGATCAGACGTGCAGTGCCCCCCTCGAGTGCGATTTCGGCGGCACGCCCTCGGGTGTTATAATTGCTTGCCATTGTAAAGCCATACGCTCCAGCGCTGTGAATGGCAATCAAATCGTTGTGTTCTGTGGGCGGCATCGGCACTTTTTTCCCAAACCAGTCACCGCTTTCACAAATGGGACCGACGATATCGGCTTCGGTAGCCTTTTCTTGGTTTTGTCCAAGATATTCGATCCGGTGGTAGGCTTGATAAAGGGTTGGACGCATGAGATCGTTCATCGCCGCATCCACAATGACGAACCGTTTACCCCCGTTCTCCTTCTCGTACAGGACCTGGGTCAACAAAACGCCAGCATTGGCCACCATCGAGCGCCCCGGCTCACACATGATCGTCAAATCCATCCCTCGGATCGCTTCAGTAATCATGTCAGCATACGCATGGACATCAATGGGGGTTTCATCACGATACACCACTCCCAATCCGCCTCCGACATCGAAGAATTTGATGTCAACATCGATCGCGTGGAGCGAACGTACCAAATCGGCGACAATCTGAGTCGCTTCCCGGAGAGGTGCCAGATCGGTCAATTGTGAGCCGATATGAAAATGGATTCCAATCGGATCGAGATGTTCGGAATTTTTGGCGTAAATATACATCCGCTTGGCGGCATCGATTTCGACACCAAACTTGTTCTCGTGCAGCCCGGTGGAGATATAGGGGTGGGTCTGTGCATCGACGTTGGGATTGACCCGGATCGAGATGCGTGCTTGCTTGCCAAGGCGTTTGGCGATCATCTCGACCCGCTTCATCTCTGCTTCACTCTCAAGGTTAATCAGCAGTATCCCCTCACGCAATGCTATCTCGATCTCATCGTCCCGCTTTCCGACCCCCGAAAAGATGATTTTGTACCGATCAACACCAGCAGTAAGTGCCCGCTGAACCTCCCCGATACTTACACAGTCCGCTCCAGCACCCTGCCGGGCAAAATGGGCAACAACCGAGAGGTTTGAATTGGCTTTGACGGCATAGGAGATGAGGGACTTGTGTCCAGAAAATGCCTCTTTGAGCCGGCGGTAATTTGCCGCCATGGCATCGAAATCGTAAACATAGAGAGGGGTGCCGTAGTGTTCGGCGAGTGTCTGGTAATCAGCCTGCATGTGTCTGTCCGTATAAAAAAGTGATTGATTTTAGCGAAAATTTAATTAGACGGGGGAAGCAGATCGATCCCTTTGCGGGAAAAGCGGGTGCGAACATCATCGAGTTCACGTTTGTTCAGTGTCAGTGCAGCCTCGGATACATGAGAGGTAATCTCCTCAAGATGAGGAGTTTCTTCGGCTGAAAAATCGTGCAAAACATAATCGGCTACCTGACTTTTGTGCTCCGGTTTACCGACACCGATCCGGATGCGGTAGTAGTCGCGTCCGATCATTTCATCGATTGAACGCAAGCCGTTGTGGCCACCATGACCGCCCCCCTGTTTGAATCGGACTGCCCCGAAGGGGAGATCGATATCATCGTGAATAACGACAATATCTTCTGGGTCAATTTTGAAAAAATTTTTGACGATTTGGACACTTTTGCCCGAGAGGTTCATGTAGGTCGTTGGTTTAAGAAAAAAGAGATTGCCATGGCGATAGAGTTCGCCCTGAAATGAAGATTTGGAGATATCTCGAGCTCCGAGATCGGAAACAAGATGGTCGATGACCCTCCAGCCAATGTTGTGGCGGTGCATCGCGTACGCCGATCCTGGGTTGCCCAAGCCGACGTATAGGGTCATTTAGCGGGCTTTAATCACACCACAAACAGAGACGTGAGGGCGATCCATCATGCGACACCCTTCAGGTACATCAATATCTCGCACCAGAATCGATTCATCCCGATCGAGGTCACTGACATCGAGGGTAAAGTTGTGGGGAACATTTTCAATCGCCCCACGTACTTTGAGGCGACGCTTGGTGATAACGAGAACCCCTTTATTCTTGAGTCCTTTGGGGACACCGACGGTACGAACGGGTACGAGGTAATCGGTCACCTGACCAGGAACCGCAATGCGCAGATCGACGTGAGTGATGTCTCCGTTGACCGGGTGGAGTTGGTACTCCTGGATCACAACATTCAATTCTTTATCGCCTACTTTGACAGGAAATGCCAACGTCTCCTTGGCGCGTACGGTTCTGATAAATTCACCCCGCTTAAAGGCTGCATGGATATTCTCCACACCTTTAGCATAGATGTTGGCGATCAGATAACCATCTCGTTTGAGCTGCTTGGCGTTGCTCTTACCGATACTCTCTCTAATGATGCCTTCTAGCATGTCTATCCTTTGTTGAAATTGGGACGGGATTATACCATCTCCAGACTGAGAGGAGACTAATCGTCCTCTTCCATTAAATCAAATGCCTCAAGTTTTGTAATATCTCTCATGTGGTTCAGATCGGCATTACCACGACCGACCCCCTGGAATTTCAGGCTGAGATCGGAAGGATTCGTCGCGTATTCTAATGCTGTCTCTTCAGTAATCTTCCCTTGGTCAATTAAATCCAGTAGATGCTGATCAAAGGTCAGAGAGCCATAAGTATCCCTTCCCTCTTCGATGACGCTCAGTATCTCATTGCTTCGCCCACTGGTAATCATTTCCACCATCCGTGCGGTTCGCACCAACACTTCGACCACCGCTGTGCGCCCCCCTGAAATCGTCGGAGCCAGTCGCTGAGAAATGACACCCGTCAGTACCGAAGCAAGCACTTCACGTATATTGTTCTGTTTCTCTTTGGGGAACATACCGATAATTCGATTGATTGTCTCTTTGGCATCAAGAGTATGAAGGGTGGAGAAGACCAAGTGCCCTGTGTTGGCCGCGTGCAACACCAAGTCAGCCGTCTCGAGATCCCGGATCTCTCCGACGAGGATGATATCAGGATCTTCACGCAGAGCTGCACGCAGGGCATCACTGAATGAGTGCGTGTCCTCACCGATTGCCCGCTGATTGATCAATGCTTTGTTGTCACGATGGATAAATTCAATGGGATCCTCGAGGGTGATGATGTGCTTAGGGCTGGTTTCGTTGATCCGATTGGTCAGGGCGGCTAATGTCGTAGATTTGCCACTCCCGGTCACTCCGGTGACCAGTACCAAACCCCTGGGTGCTTCTGCAAAGGATCCAACTACTTCTGGCAATCCCAGTTTTTCCAATGTCGGAATTTCCATCGATATCGTTCTAAAAACAGCACTCAGTCCATCCATTTGAAAAAAGACATTGACACGAAATCGATTTGCACTGTCCAACAGATAACTAAAATCAATGGAGCGTTCTTGTTGGAGTTTC
This sequence comes from Campylobacteraceae bacterium, assembly GCA_027023145.1. Classification (GTDB taxonomy): domain Bacteria; phylum Campylobacterota; class Campylobacteria; order Campylobacterales; family Sulfurovaceae; genus S017-3. The sequence goes on from JALVWV010000186.1 coordinate 5,602, forward strand.
TGGTACTGTGCTTCTGTCATAATTTCACGTGCCAGCTTATCAAGCTGCTCGGGCAAGAGAATATCGTCTCCTAGCTTTTTCAAGACGCCATGAATGCGAACACGGACATGGGAGCCGGACTTCAAATGAAGATCACTTCCGTTGTGAGCAAGAAGAGTATTCAGGTAGAGTTTGAGACGCTTTTCCATCGGCTACTCCAGCCCTGAAAGCATTTGAGAAAAGGCATCCTCAAATGCCGTCAACCCTTCGATTAGCAATTGGCTGTAAACAGAATCCATATCGATCCCTGCTTCGGCTAATTGCACAAAAAATGCATCAATCTCATCCAAACTGGGGAGTGTAGAGTCACTTGGTAGAGTATTGGCTAATGCTGCTTCGATGGTCACCAGTGGCGCAGTGTTGATTGCATGAGGAGCGCAGAGAGACTGGAGGTAGTAGTCGACGGGGAGATTGTCCCCTTTGACTCCCGTGCTGGCAAACAGAGTCTGGATACTCGGTGTGCGATTTTGCTCGATTATATAGTAGATATGCGCCGCGTTCATGATACCGGTTTGCGCTACAGGGAGACCTTTTGTTTCCAGTGTTGCATCAAGCATCCGATCGAAGCGACTGACAAAAACGGAAATCACCGCTTCAACCCGCTCACCGCCCGTGTTTTCAAATTCATCAATACCTATCTTCATCACTTTTAGGCATTGTTTCGCTTGCTCCGGTGAAAACACCAATGTGGCATTGACACTGATGCCGTCACTGAGGAGTGCTTGCATCACGGGATACCCGGCTTCGGTTGCCGGGATTTTGATCATCACATTGGGTTCACCGATGGCTTTGAACAATCGCCGGGCTTCGGCCAGTGTCGCATCGGTATCATCCGAGAGAAAAGGATCGACTTCGATGCTGATGTATCCTTCACTTCCCCGATCATACGCACCACGCAATTCTTTGGCCGCTGTGCGGATGTCTTCGATTGCCAATGCTTCATATTTCGTCTTGGGGTCTGCATCCCCCAATACCGCCAAAGCCTCCTTGTATGCAGGAGATGTTGCTAAGGCATTGGCAAAAATCGACGGGTTGCTGGTCGCCCCGTTGACTACTCCCCGATTCAACAAAGCTGGAAAATCGTGCTTCAAAAAATCCCGCTCGATAAAATCCAACCACAATGAATACCCGATACTATTGGTCTTCATGATCATACTCCCATCTGTAATCTGTCCACAATCCCACATCTCCAGAAGGGATCAGTGCAAAAGAGAGCTCGGACAGAAAGCGCTCTCGCGGTATCAATACGGCCCCCATACGCATAAGGTGCCCTGTTTCCACCTGACAATCGATAAAATCATAACTTTTTGTGGCTAAGACACCCCTTAGCGCTGTCAAGGCGATTTTGGAAGCATTGGGGCGTTGGGCAAACATCGACTCTCCAAAAAAAGCTTTTCCCAAGGCAATCCCGTAGAGCCCTCCGACCAACTCCCCTTCCATATAGGTCTCGACGCTGTGGGCAAATCCACGACGATGAAGCTCAATGTAGGCTTCCTGCATCTGTGGATGGAGCCACGTCCCCTCCTGTCCGGGGCGGGGGATTTGTCCACAGGCGCGGATGACGGCAGGGAAATTGTGATCAAATTTTACTTCGTATGTACTGTTGCGCAATACGCGCCGAAACGATTTGGAGAGTTTGAGGTCGTCGGGGTAGAGGATGAGGCGTGGATCCGGTGACCACCAGAGGATCGGATCGTCGGCATTGAACCATGGGAAGATCCCCTGGGCATACGCAGCAAGGAGTCGCTCGGGGCTCAAGTCCCCACCCCATGCCAACAGCCCTTCTGCTGAAGCGTTGCGCGGATCTGGGAAAGCTTCCGGGTTTTTCTCCAGGGGGAGAATCATGACGGTTTCACTCATAAGACGACGGTCAATTAGAGAGGTTTGAAGTCAAACTTTAGGGTGTTGTCTGCGTAATCGACTTTGACCCTGCCACCCTCTTTAAGTGCACCAAAGAGAATTTCATCCGTGAGAGGTTCCTTGACCTTCTCATCGATCACCCGGGCGATGTGGCGGGCACCGTACTGGGGATCATGCCCCTCTTTGGCGAGGTATTTCCGGGCCACTTTGGTCACTTTGACAGTGATGTGTCTGGAAGCAATCTGTTCATTGAGCCGTCCCACTTCGATTTGCACGATTTGCTCAAGCGCTTCGAGACTGAGCGGTTTGAACTCGATGGTCGCGCTCAGGCGGTTACGGAACTCCGGAGAGAAGAAATCTTTGAGTGCGCGTTCGGTTTTGGCCGAGGTGTCTTTGGCAAAGCCCATGACGTTGACCTCTTGGGTGCCGATGTTGGAGGTGAGGATCAGAATGACGTTTTTGAAGTCACTCACGATGCCGTTGTTGTCGGTCAACTTGGCACCGTCCATTACCTGTAGAAGGATGTTCATGATATCCGGATGGGCTTTTTCGATCTCATCAAGGAGCAAGACGGTGTGGGGATGTTTCTTGATCATTTCGGTCAACAGCCCCCCCTGCTCAAATCCGACATACCCCGGAGGAGCTCCGATAAGGCGGCTCACCGCATGGGGTTCCATGTACTCACTCATATCGAGCCGCTCGAAGTGTACTTCCATCGTCTCGGCCAGTGCGGCAGCCAAAGCCGTTTTGCCCACACCAGTCGGACCGACAAACAGGAAGCTTCCGATCGGACTGTTCTCACGGTTGAGCCCGGCATAGGAGCGTTTGATGGAGCGCACCAGCGCGTGGATCGCTTCGTCCTGATCGATGATCCGCTCTTGCAAATCCTCTTCGAGTGTCGCAAGCATTGCCGTATCGTCTACATCAATCGTGCTGTCGGGAAGCTTGAGCATCCGGGCGACCCCTTTGGCGATCTCTTTGGAAGTAACTTCCATGTGTTTTTTACCGTGCAGCATAAAGTGTGCCCCCACCTCATCGATGATATCCATCGCTTTGTCGGGGAGGAACCGGTCATGGATGTACTTGACACTCAGATCGATTGCTGTATGTAACGCTTTGTCACTGAAGGCGATCTCATGGTGTGCTTCGTATTTGTGCTGCACCCCTTTGAGGATCTTGTATGTATCTTCAACCGAGGGTTCTGGCACATCGACTTTGGCAAAGCGCCGGGAGAGGGCTTTGTCTTTGTCAAAAAAGTTACGATACTCGGCGTACGTCGTCGCTCCGATGCAGCGGATATCCCCCCGAGCCAACGCAGGCTTGAGGATGTTGCTTGCATCCATGCTCCCACCGCCGGTACTGCCAGCTCCGACGAGTGTGTGGATCTCATCGATGAAAATGATCGCATCGGGCAGAGCTTTGAGCTCATCGATCACCCCTTTGAGGCGCTTCTCAAAATCCCCGCGAAATTTCGTTCCGGCCACCAGTGCCCCCATCTCTAGGGCGAAGATCCGGGCATCTTTGAGGACATCCGGGACGGTGCTTTTGGCGATCCCGAGTGCCAGCCCCTCGGCGATGGCCGTTTTGCCTACGCCGGGCTCCCCGACGAGGAGGGGGTTGTTTTTTTTGCGGCGTACCAGTGTCTGCATCACCCGCTCGATCTCTTCTTCCCGACCAATCACCGGATCGATTTTCTCATTCTGTGCCAAGGCAACCAGCTCGATCGTAAACTGATCGAGATTGGGATGAGGACTTTTCTCTTTTTCTTTTGGGTCTGAGGGTTTGTCCATGATCGGATGGGAGATAAACTCCAGGATATCCACCCGCTCGATCCCCGCTTTGCGAAGCCAAAAAGCCACATGGGTTCCTTCCTGCCCGCTCAGAGCCGCCAGCATATCACCGATGGTTGCCTCCCGCTGCCCGGCAGCATGGATGTGGTTTATCATGTCGTTGATGACGTGCGAGAGGGCAACAGTCTCGATGGGATCTCCTGGTTCGGAGAGGGTCGGGACGCTGCGGTCAAGATGGGCAAGCGTCTCCGAGACCAGCGCATCAAGATCCGCTCCGAGTGCGGTGAGAATCTCTTCGCCGTCACTGCTCTGAAGGATCGACCAAAAGATATGCTCGACCGTCAGGTACTCATGGTTTTTGGCTCTGGCGTATTCGACCGCCTGCGAAAAAACCCCATTCAATTCTACGCTGATCATCGCACCCTCCTACTCATCGATCTCATACGTGGCTAGCAGCGGAAACTGGTTCTGCTTGGCCAGGACTTTGACTTGCTCCACTTTGGTCTGGGCAATCTCACGGGTGTAAACCCCGCAGATCCCTTTGCCTTTCTTGTGTACATCAAGCATGATCCGCTCACTCTCCTGCTCACTTTTGTGAAAGATCGTCCTCAAAATATGGACGACAAATTCCATCGTCGTATAGTCATCGTTGTGCAGTACCACCCGATACATCGGTGGCTCATCCAGCACGATCTCCGTCTCGATCTCTTCTTGAATCTTGGGCAACATTTCTTCCTTTTATCCTAATAGCGCTATTTGTTTTCTCCAATTATACACTAAAAACCAAAATGAAAAAACACCTGCTATAATTTCAAAATTCACTATAAAGAGTTCTTGCCATGCAGCACCTCATCGATACCAACGATTTCTCCGACAGAGACATCGCCGCGATCTTCGCCGACGCCCGCCGGTTCAAGGCCAAACGCCCCCCGAGACTTCTCAAAGACAAACTCCTCATTACCCTCTTTTTTGAAGCTTCCACCCGTACCCGCAGCTCATTTGAAGTGGCAG
>JALVWV010000187.1 GCA_027023145.1 Campylobacteraceae bacterium
ATTTCCCCGTCTTTGAAGGGGGGAAATTGACCAATAAATTTGTTGTCGTCTCCAATGCCCTGACAGAGGATTATTCCAAAGTGATCGCTGGAAACGAGCGGGTGCTCAAGCCCCGGCTGGCCGATGGACTCTTCTTTTACCGCAACGATTTGGCAAATGGTCTCTCGACTGAGGGACTCGAGAAAGTGCAGTTCATCGACGGACTGGGAACCCTCGCGGACAAGATCGACCGAGAACGGCGCATCGCTATCCGCCTGCTGGCTCTGTATATGGAGCGTCTCGAGGCTGAGACCGGCAAGAGCCCGGCGGAGCTGGAGAAGCTCATGGATCGGGCGATTACCTTGGCCAAAGCCGACCTGATGAGCGAAATGGTGTATGAGTTTACCGAGCTTCAGGGGCTCATGGGCTACTATTATGCCAAGGCGCTGGGCGAAGATCCCCTTGTCTATACGGCGATCAAAGAACAATACATGCCCGTTGGCGAAGGAGCGGAACTTCCCGGTTCGGTTTTCTCCAGTATTGTAGCAATGAGCATCAAGCTCGACACGCTGCTGGGGCTCTTCAGCGTGGGCAAGATCCCCAGCGGCTCCAAAGACCCCTTTGCTCTGCGCCGGGCGGTCAACGGGATTGTGCGGATCGTGACCGAGTACGATCTTGACTTTGATATCGATGGCATGATTGAGCTGCTCACAACCAACTACGATCCGTTTGACTCCAAGCTCCTGAGTGCGTTTATCCTCGAGCGGATCAACAAATCCCTCCCGGCCAATCCCTCGGTGATCGCGGCCGTCCTTGCTTCAGGTGAGCGCAATATCCCCGCCATCGCCCAGAAAGTCGCTGCGCTGGAGAGCATCGTCGCGGATGATACATTCTCGGAGCAATTCAGTACATTTAAGCGGGTTGCCAATATCTCCAAAGATGTTGATTTGGACGGGGAGCTGACGATCGACCCAGCTTTGTTTGAAAAGGAAGCTGAAGTTGCCCTCTATACCGCGTACGAAAAAGTGCTCAACGGCAACTATCCCGACTACCGCAGTCGCCTTGAGGCGCTCTTCGGACTCAAAGTTGACCTCGATCGCTTCTTTGATGAGGTGATGGTCAATGCAGAGGATGAGGCATTGCGCCGCAACCGTCAGGCGCTCATCGGCTCGATCTACCAGAGTTTCCGACAGATTGCGGATATCAAGGAGATCACCGTATAGATGCAGATTGTACCGATCCATGATGGCTTGACAACCTCAGCGATGCCGGACGATGCTCTGTTTGCCCGTATGGCACAGGAGGGGTATCGGGTAGTAGTGTCGCTGGCCGAATCGATCGATACCCTTTACCGTCCGGATGAAGATGCCATCGTCACCGGGCTGGGGATGCGTTACATGCACTTGCCGGTGGACTTCATCGATCCGCAGGTGACCGACTATGAACTGATCCGGGATGTACTCAATGCGCTTTTCCCCCGCAAAGTCTGGCTCCACTGTGCCCAAAATAAGCGAGTATCAGGGATGATGTACCTCTACAACGTGCTGGAGCGCGGGATGGAGCCGCGAACGGCACGTGTATTGATGGAAAACATCTGGAAGCCCGACGGGGCATGGGAAGCACTGTTTGGTGCGGTGATGGAGAAGTATGCCGGGCAGTATCTTTAATGGTGTTTTGCAGTAAGTTAGAAAACAGGATGAGGGATGGAGATGAGCAGTACCCGGAAGTGGAGACTTCAGTCCCACCCAAAATGTGCCATACTCTTTAAGCGTTGTGGTGGGACTGAAGTCTCCACTTCCGGCTGTCAAAACTTTATAGAGGCATCATGGCAGGTGCAATGATGCGAGCAAGGAGAATTACATGATTACAAATGATCAGAATTCTGCCCATGACTAAAACCTGTGATACCCTCATCATCGGCGCCGGGATCGCCGGGAGTACGGCAGCGTTTATGTTGCATCAGGCTGGAGAGGACGTGGTGCTGGTCGATCGCAGCAGTGTGCCGGCCAGTGGCGGCAGCGGTGCGGCCGGGGCGTTTGTCTCCCCCAAGATCGGCAAGGGTGGTCCTCTTCAGCAGCTGACCAATGAAGCATTTGCCTTCGCCCATACATTCTATCGAGAGCATACCCCGGAGCATTTCACGGCCAGTGGTGTGGTTCGGATCCCCAAAAATCCCGACGACGCTGAGCGCTTCAGCCTCTATGAACCCCACAATTACCCTGTCTATGAGCGATGGAGTCGTGAGGATCTTGCTGCGCGGGGGATTGCTGATGCGTGGGGAGGGTTCTATTTCCCCGAAGCGGGGGATTGTGATGCCCCGGCGGTGTGCCGTGCGCTTGCTTCGGGGATCGATTTTGTTCAGTTGGATGTCCGGCGACTTTCACGTG
>JALVWV010000188.1 GCA_027023145.1 Campylobacteraceae bacterium
GGTCAAAGTAGTTTTTGAGGCTGCGGAGGTTGAAGGTGATGACCATGTCCACTTTCCAATTGTCCGAGACGATGTGTTTGAACGCGTCGCCGACGTTGCGTTTCTTTTTACCTGCTTCAAGAGCGGCATAGAGGGTATCGGCATCAGCAGGCCCTTCGAGGAGGTGGCGGGAGGATTTGGCGACGGCACTCTCGATGAAATCTTCAGGCGAGAGGGTGTATTGGTAGTGGAGTTTGGCATACATCCCGGTGATTTCGATCTGCTGATACGCTTCATCGGCGACGACAAACAGATCAAGAGGCAGGACATTTCGGACAAAGGCCGCTTCACCCTCACCACTGACGATGGCGGCGACGAATGCATTGATGACCGAAGACATGGTGTAGCGGGTGGAGCGTACCGAGATCGATTGTACTCGGTGGCGGGCGTGCTCCTGCAAGACCCCACGAGACGTGCCTCGCACGAGAAAACTCAATGTGGAGTGTTCGATGATCGAGTGATGGTGATGCACCCACGCGAGGCTGTCGAGCAGATCGGAGTCGTCGATGGCGTTGACCGCTTCTACGTCGAGATGTTCGGGTGCCTGGCGGATCGCGTCGTTCTCGGAGTTGGCGAAGCTGTCGTAGCAGGTGCGTGCTGCGATCTCAGCCACCCCGATGCCGCTCTCGCGCAGGAGCCTTACTTCAGGGAGGGTGTAGCGGATGTGGTACATGGTTTCGGTTTGGGACATGGGCTCACTCTACGTTTTATTTGGTACAATTGTATCCAAAACTCTCTATATTTTTATCCAAGGAAATCGGTATGCAACCTTCCCAGAGATTTTTCGGCTTCGAGGATGATTTTCGCGATCCGTTTGCCCGTGACCGTGACCGGGTGCTCCACTGCAGTTCGTTTCGGCGGCTGGAGTACAAGACCCAAGTGTTTCTCAACCATGAGGGGGATTATTTTCGCACTCGGCTGACCCATTCACTCGAAGTAAGTCAGATCGCCCGGACACTCTCGCGGCAGCTGGGGCTGGATGAGACTCTCTCGGAAGTGATCGCGCTGAGTCACGATCTGGGGCATACACCGTTTGGCCATATCGGGGGGGATATTCTCGATGAGATGCTCAAAAACGACGGTCATCCCAACGGCTTCGAACACAATTTTCAGTCCTTCCGCGTCCTGACCAAATTGGAGAAACGCTACCCTGACTTTGACGGGCTCAATCTCACGTTTGCAACTCTCGAAGGGGTGCTCAAGCACTCCTATCCGTATCACAAATCGTTCTTGCCTGCTGAGATCGTCGAGCATTTTGATCTGGATCGCCACCCCTCTTTGGAGGCAATGGTGGTCGATCACGCCGATGAGATTGCCTACACCAGCCACGACATTGATGATGGGATCAAGTACGGGTTGATCACCTTTGTCGATCTTCTCGAAGAGCCGCTGGCACAGCGGGTAGATCGGATGGTGAGCGATGAGGGGATTGGGCAGGGGCACCCGCTCTACCGCCACCGATTTGTCGCTGCACTCATCAAGCTTTTGGTGGAGGATTTTATCCACACCTCACGCCCCGGTGTCGAGAGCCATCGGCGTACTGAACCCATCTGTGTGACACTCGATGCTTCGACGCCTTTGCCTGTAGGCTTCTCTCCCGAGATCGCGACTGAGCTCAAGCGCCTCAAGAAGCGCCTCTTCACTACTCTTTACCGTCATGAGAAAATTGTCCGAAAAATGCACGCAGGCAAGGCATGCATCCGCACCCTTTATCGTGCCTTCAACGAAGACACCTCGTTGCTACCCTCTCACCAAAAATCCCTCATCGAGCGACGGCCACAAGCGCGTGTGGTTGCTGACTACATTGCCGCGATGACCGATCGGTATGCCCTCAAAATTTACCACGAATTGTCAGGGATTATGGTGGGGTGACCCCCAACCTAATCTCTTTTCGCTATAATGCGCGAAAATACCGAGATATTACTCCCGAATCACCATTAGGAAATACCCCATGCAAAACATCAAAAACATCGCTGTCATCGCTCACGTCGACCACGGTAAAACCACCCTCGTCGATGAACTCCTCCAACAAAGCGGTACCTTCGCCGCCCACCAGGAGGTCGAAGAGCGTGCCATGGACAGCAACGATATCGAAAAAGAGCGCGGCATCACCATCCTCTCCAAAAACACCGCCATCACCTACGGCGACCACAAAATCAACATCATTGACACTCCGGGTCACGCCGACTTCGGCGGTGAAGTGGAACGGGTACTCAAGATGGTCGATGGGGTACTCCTGCTCGTCGATGCGCAGGAAGGGGTCATGCCTCAGACCAAATTTGTCCTTAAAAAAGCGATCGAGCTCGGTCTTATCC
>JALVWV010000189.1 GCA_027023145.1 Campylobacteraceae bacterium
CGTAAAGACGTTCAATTTGCATAGAGGGTGGAGACCGAAAAATTATCCACACCAAAGTGATACGCTGGCGCGTTTTGTTGGACTGAAGTCCAAGCCCCGAAGAGCAGCGAGACAAAAAGGGGCTGGGACTTCAGTCCCACAAACATCGTATGCGATGTATCACATGGGGTGCGTAGTTGTGCACCCGCGTCAATAACGTAGAAATCTCTGAAGCCTCTGTCCGCAACTATTCACAGAATTCAATACAAAAACCCAAACAACCACAACGGAATACGATACGGGTGGTCGCTGATGAGGGTGTCGACGACGTGGTATGCGTTGCGGAGTTCTTCGAAGACTTCGGGTTCTCCCTCCTTGCGGGTGAGCTGGAAGCGCCATTTGCCGTTGACGACAAACAGGTTGTCTTTGGTGCTGGAGAGTTTGCCGATGGCACTGAGCTGGTTGACAAAAAAGGTTTCCCGGATGTTGGTGATATTGGCTGCAGGGTTGTAAAAGATCCGGAGGTTGGTGTTGTCGATGTAGATGCGGGCAGGTTTGGTCTTTTGTTTGGTGTCCTTATCGGCGGTGACGACGAGCTTGAGCAGACCGGCCTCTTGCATGTAGCGGAGGTAGTCGTAGAGTTTGACCCGGCTGATCCCGGCATCTTCGGCGATGCGGGAGAGGTTGACGCTGCCCGGATCGGTGACGCTGAGGACTTCGAGGACACGGCGCATTTTGTAGGTGTATTTCTGTTCCACTTTCCCGGTACTGACTAGGTCACCATCGAGGGTGGCATTGAGGGAGTCGAGCATGGAGCGGATGAAGTTGTGTCGGGGGGTGGTGTGTGCCGGATAGTACCCCCGGCGCAGATACGTGCGGATCCCTTTGGCGATGTCAAACTGAGTCGAGAGCTCCCGGGCGATCTTTTGGTGATCGGCGAGGATGTCGCTGAAGCGGAATACCGGCAGCGGGGTTTCCCGCCCCAGTGACATCAGCTCTCGGAAGGAGAGTCCCTGGAGGCGATGAAGAGTCAGCCGAGCACCCAGACCCCTTGTATCCATAGCTGGACTACCAGCAAAGAGGATTTGCATCCCCAGTACTTTGTCGTAGATAGCTTTGAGGGTCTTCTGGAAATGGGGGTGCTTGTGGATCTCATCGATGAGGAGATAGCGGATCCCCTGAGCGTGCATCTCATCGGCAAATTCAACGAGATCGGTGTTGGCGAGGAAAGGATAGTCGAGGGTGAAGTAGAGGACTTTTTCGACGCCATGCTCTGCGCGGAGGGCTTTGCAGCGCTGGAGGAGGAGCGTGGTCTTGCCCATACCGCTGGCGCCGATAATTCCAATGAGGCGATCGTGGGTCTCAAGCTGGGCATACAGCGCCCGATGAAACGTCTCGGGCACAGTCTGGAGTACTTCGTCTTCGTACTGTCGAAGTCGTGTCAGCATGGTCTACCTTTACTATTCTGTAAATAACTGTTTACAGAATGGTACCACAAAGTCAATTAACGTTTGAGCAGAACCCCTCGGATCGTATCCTCATCAAGCAGATCGTGGTCAAATTTGACCACGATGATTGCCTCGGTTTCGTTGAGGTAAAAGTCGGTGATGCCGTTGAGGCGCTTGAGGGCGTCCATTTTGTCCTTGTCGTAATGTTCAAACGGGAGGAAGAGGTTGTCCCGGACACCAGGGCTACGCATCCCGATGATCCAGAGTACCCAGACGAAGGTTACCGTCAGGACGAGGATTGCCACTCCTCCCCGTCCAAAATGTTCATATGCGTATCCACCGATCGCCCCTCCGAGAAAGATCCCGACATAGGCAAAGGTGTTAGCCACTCCGAGAGCGGCACCTTTTTGGTGAACTTTGGCAAATTTGCTTACGAAACTCTGGAGAAGGGGCTCGAACATATTGAATCCGATGAAGAAAAACGTTGCCCCTACCCCGAACCAGAACAGCGATGTCGCCCACCCCATCAAAGCAAAAGCGGCAGCGACAAATGCGATGGAAGCGAGGAACACTTCCTTCCCTTTGTTGTATTTTTCGCCAAAGACCGCAGCCGGCCCCATGGCAATGATCCCAAAAAATACGGCCGGAAGGTATACTTTCCAGTATGCTTCGGCGCCGAGGCCAAAATGTTGCTTCATGACAACGGGGATGATAAAAAACGCAATCGCCATCGTCGAACTGTGAAAAAGGAAAGTAATGTACATCCGCACGAGGTCTTTGTCCCGAAAGACATGTTTGATCTTCGCTTCTTCTTCGCTGTAACTGTGGACGATCGATGGAGGCTCGGGCACAGCGGTAAAGAGGATCGCCAGTGCAGCCACTGCCAAGACAGCCGTCAGCCAGAACAGAGCACTGACCGAATAGAAGCCCCCGACGATGGGGCCGATGATCATCGCTGCTGCAAACGACATGGCAATCGTCATCCCCATGACTGCCATCGCATGCGCTCGCTGGTCTTCGCGGACGTGGTCAGCGATCATAGCGGTCACGACGCTTCCGATCGCTCCGGCTCCCTGGAGGAAACGGCCAAAGAGGAGCATGTAAATGTTGGACGACATGGCACACACGGCCGAACCTGCGGCGAAGATCAGCAGACCGATCAGCAGGGTTTTTTTGCGACCGATCTTGTCACTGAGGACACCATAAGGCACCTGAAGAAGTGCCTGGGTCAGAGCATAGCCACCGACCGCCATCCCGGCCAGTGTCGCCGTCCCGCCCGGCATCCCGAGTGCATACTGTGAGAGGACAGAGAGGACGATAAAGAGACCGAAAAAGCGCAACGCCACAATCATGCTGAGTGGGAGAACTTTTTTGAAAATTTCTTTCATGGAGGTTCCTTGTAAGTTTTGGTTATAATCACACTTATGAAAGTTAAAACGGAGAATTATAGTCCTATATCGTTAAAAAAAGGTTAAGAAAATGCAATTAGTCCTTGCAAGCGGCAACAAAGGAAAGCTTCGGGAATTTCAGGCGATGTCGGAGATCCCCATCGTCCCCTTCGGAGAGGTGATTGAACCGCTTGAGATCGTCGAAGACGGGGAGACGTTTGCCGCAAATGCCCTCATCAAAGCACGGGCGATCTACGAGCGGCTTGGCAGCGGACACATTGTCATCGCTGATGATAGCGGCATTTCGGTACCTGTACTTGGCGGCGAACCCGGAATATACTCGGCACGCTATGCCGGAGCTGATGCCACCGACAAAGAGAATTTGTACAAACTCATTGATGGGCTTAAAGATGCCGGACTGGAACGCACCCCCGCCTACTACACCGCTGCGATTGCCATTGCCAGTGAGTGGGGTGAATACGTAGTACACGGCTGGATGCACGGGGATGTCATCGCCGAAGCACGTGGTGACAAAGGATTTGGCTACGATCCGATGTTTATCCCCGAGGGGTACGAGCGGACGCTGGGGGAGTTGGAAGAATCTGTCAAGAAGAGGCTGTCGCATCGGAGCAAGGCGTTGGCATTGGCTGTGCCGATTATTGAGGTATTGAAGGGAAGAGGATTGTGAAAATATTTTTTAAATTGTTTTGGAACCTTTTAGCATCAATAGCCATTGCAGGTGCTATATTCTTTATTGGATTTCTCTTTTCCGAGCTTGGAATAATTAGTGTTGAAATTGGAAAAGGACTCTATATAGGAGGATTTCTTTTGGCATTTACTTTTTTTATTGCACGTTTATATAGATTAATAGCAGAAGAAAATAAAGAAAGCAATTAAACGTTACTTGGCGGATACGTGGATCTGCCCTGAAAATAAGGTGTGCAACACCCTACGCGGGATACACAATTATTCCTATCGAAAGTGTCCTTACCCCAGCTTCCCAACTGCCTCCACAAGATCCGTCGCTACCATCCCATAGTCAGCGCCGTCATACATCTCCGCTGCTGCAACCAGCGCTAGTGAGCCCTGGATGGCAGCGTCAACCCCGCTGTAGCCCTGCGCCAGCAGAGAGACGATCAGGCCGGTCAGTACATCGCCGCTTCCCCCTTTGGCGAGGCGGCTGGTGCCGAGGGGGTTGATGTAGAGTTTCCCTTCGTTGGTGATGAGCATGTTGGCGCCTTTGAGGAGGAGGGTGGCATGGGGGTAGGCATCCCCGAAGCGGCGCACCAGCTCGAAACGGTTTGCCTGGACGTATTCGGTGGTCAGTGTCTCATCGAAGCAATGCCGCCAGAGGCGGATAAACTCCCGGGGATGAGGGGTGAGGACGACGGTGCGCTCCTTCTGATCGAGCACCTCAAGCAACGTCGGCTGGTCGAGCCCGTCCGCGTCAATGACGATCGGGGTCATCCCTTTGATGACACTGTTGCGGAGGAAATCTGCCTCAAAATGGTTCCCCATACCCATCCCGATGGCCAATGCCGTGGCATTGCCGGGGACTTCCGAAGCGGTCATCAGGTACGGCGGAGGGGTGATCGTTTCGCGTGTCACCAGCGTCACGAGTCCTGCCCCGAAGCGTGTCGCTGCCATCCCGCTGAGGATGCCTGCTCCGGGTTTCTCTCCACAGAAGACCGCCGCATGCCCGAACGTTCCCTTGTGGGTGTCGAGGGCAAATTCCCGAGTCGGCAGTGCCAGATCATCCCGATCCAGGAGGTAGCTTGCGACGGGCATCCCTTTGGTGTATTGGTTGTACCGGATCCCCAGATCGACCCGGACGATTTCTCCGACGAGATCCTTGACGCCGTCGGCATAGAGGGACTCCTTGCGGGCACCCATCGTGATGGTGATATCCGCATCGAAGGCTACCGAGTCCACCGCTCCCTTGTCGTCGATTCCGGAAGGGATATCGCAGGCGATTTTGACGCCGTTGAGGTCGTTCATCTCGTCGACAAGGGTCTGGGCAGCGGCATCGAGCGGTCGATTGAGCCCTGCTCCGAAAAGGGCATCGACAATGATGTCTGCTTCGCACAACCCCTCTACCACCTCAACGTAGTCCAGTTTCTCCGTCCGGCTCAGCTGTTTCTGTGCCATGGGAGATGTGACGCCGAACGGAAGATAGAGTTTGACATCACGGATGTTGAACTGCAACTGTCGTGCCAGGGTGATCCCGTCAGCTCCGTTGTTGCCCGGCCCGGCGACAATAAGGATGGATCGCTTCTGGGGGAAGTGCCTTTCGATGTATTTTTTGATCCCTTTGGCAGCGTGTTCCATCAGGATGTCTTCGGTCAAGCCGTATTCGTCATAGCACCGACGATCCATTTCATAACAATCTTTGAAGACTTTTCTCATCACGACTCCTTTGTGAGTATTTTAGCATATTGACTTTCATATTATGCTATGTTGACTTTTTGTCGGGAATCTGCCATGATTCCGGACATGAAAAAGCGAAACAAACCCCATCCCTATTCCACGACGCATGCCGCTATTCAGTCCTGGTATACAGTCCAGGGTCGCCATGATCTCCCCTGGCGGCAAACCCGTGACCCCTATCGGATCTATCTGAGTGAAATCATGCTTCAGCAGACGCAGGTGGGTACAGTACTCGAGCGGTTCTATTTCCCGTTTCTCGAGCGTTTTCCGACCCTGGCAAATGTGGCAGCCGCCCCCCAAGAGGCGGTACTCAAGGCCTGGGAGGGGCTGGGGTACTACACCCGGGCACGCAACCTCCATGCCACTGCTAAAATGACACAGGGTGTCCTACCACAGACGGCAGCAGAACTCGAACAGCTCCCCGGGATCGGGCGCTCCACCGCAGCAGCGATTGCCTGTTTTGCGTACGGAGAAGCCGTGCCGATCCTCGATGCCAACGTCCGGAGGATTCTATACCGTTTTTTTCGCCGACGCACGGCGAAAACACCGGAGCTCTGGCGTATGGCGGAGCGTCTCTTCGACCCGGAACATCCATACGAGTACAATCAGGCGATGATGGACATCGGCGCGACCATCTGTATCCCGAACGCTCCCCGATGTTCTTTTTGTCCTTTGCAGTACTCGTGCCGGGGACAGGCACACCCCCAACGCTACCCCACCACGCGCCCCAAAAAAGTCAAACCTGTTCGCAGGCGGACGGTGTGGATTTTTACTGATGGTGAGTATTATGGTGTGCGCAAAGGGCAGGAGCGGTTCCTGGGAGGACTATACGGTTTTCCTCAGAGCAACAGAGACCTTGTCGGTACGTATCTTGGGGATGTGCGCCACCACTACAGCCACTTTACCCTCGAGGGGAGAGTGGTGCTGACCGATGAGTGTCCGGAGGAAGAGGTCCAGATGCACTCGCTGGATGCGATCGAAGCTCTGCCTCTGAGCACGGCGGACAAAAAAGCCTTGCAGTTACTGAAGCACCATCTCTCCTGATCTCCCCGTACACTATCAACTGTCCACCATCCACCAATTTATTTACATTTGTTCACACTTCATTGACAACCTATTCGCAAAAGTGTCCTATGATTGCACTATCCCAAGAAGTTGGGAAACAAAGATTTAAAGGACACACAAATGAAAACAAAAGTAATCGTACTGGCATTGGCCGGTTTGGGTTTGACAACAGCGTTGATGGCCGGCGGCCCTCAGGGAGACTGCGATGGTGCACGGGGAGAGCGTGGCCAGCACGGCATGTATCAGCAGGGTGAGCGCGGGGAGAGAATGCACCGACGCGGTCACCGTCAAAGCCGGGGGATGTGGCGTAAACACCGCCAGAATCGGATGGGTTTCCTGCGTCAAATGGGACGCAAACTCGATCTGACCTCCGATCAGCGTCAGAAGATCCGCGCCCTGGCTACGGCAGAGCGTCAGGCTCGGAGAGCCGAACATCAAGGGCAACACCGACAGGGAAAACAACGCGCCGGTCTGTTCGGCACGCTCAATCCCGAGACATTCATGTCGGCTGACCATTTCGACAAAGAGGCGTTCAAAAAAGCGGTGAAAGCGCAAGTGGATAAACAAAGAGCCGAACGCAAAGCCCAGCGGGAAAGCCGCCTGAACCATCGGGCAGATCTCATGGCAAAGTTTTTCGACATCCTTACCCCGGAACAAAGGGTGAAATGGATAGAATTGGTTAAAAAGAAGTAGCACTGCATTCTCCATCAGGAGGCGGGACTTCAGTCCCGCAAAGCAGGGCTGAAGCCCTGCCTCCATGGTACCACTCGGAATAAAAAAGGAAGACACCATGCCCCGCATCCTCATGGTCGAAGACGATGCCCAAATCACCGAACTGCTTGAGACCTATCTTGGCCGCTACGGGCTGGAGGTGATGAGCGTCGACCGTCCTTCGGTGGCGCTGGACAAGCTGCGGGTTGAGCAGTACGATCTGGCGCTGCTCGATTTGGGATTACCGGAGATGGACGGGCTTGAGCTTTGCAAGCTCCTCAAGAAACAGTACCCCCAGATGCCCGTCATCATCTCCACCGCCCGTCACGATGTCAGCGACAAGGTGGTCGCTTTTGAGATCGGTGCCGATGACTACATCGCCAAACCCTACGACCCCCGTGAACTCGTCGCCCGTATCCAGATGATCCTCAAGCGCTATAGCCAGCTCAGCAGTCCCGAAGAGGCTTCGGTGTTTGCCGTCGATCCTGTCAAAATGCAAATCACACAGGAGGGGCAGGTGCTCGATCTCACTCAGGCGGAGTACGAGATCTTCGCCCTTCTGCTCCAGAAACGTCATCAAGTTGTCAGCCGGGAATTCATCGCTGGGAGTGTTGATGCAATGCGCTGGGAGAGTTCGGATCGGAGCATCGATGTGATCGTCAGCCGTATCCGGCACAAGATCGGGGATGACCCGAAAGACCCCCGCTACATCCGCTCCGTTCGTGGGGTGGGATACAAGTACATTGGAGCATAGGTGGGGAACAGATGAATATCCACTCGGTCTTTTTCAAACTCAATACCCTCTTCCTCCTCGCCCTACTTACTACGGTGCTGGCTGGATGGCTCACCGTCATGCACATACTCAAGCGCGACCAAACCGACCTCCTCCTCAAATCCCGCCTTATTTTGCGGGAGTATCGCCATCAGCATCGTATCCCTGAGCCTCTGATCCATGAACTGGGTTTAGTACGTGTCGCTCCCTCCAAGGTCAACCCTCTACTCCGTACGTTTCAGCGAAATACCCGGCGTCACCGGATGAAGCCTCTCCACGTTGGTGGTGCACATGTTTTTCCGGCACGTAACTATACGTATCTCCTGCTCCGTACCAAAAGGATGAAAGTGTTGTTACGCCAACGCGAGAGTTTCTGGACACAGTTGCGTGTCCCTCTGTCGATCTTTGGAGGGTTGTTGGGGTTGCTGCTGTTGATTTACTGGCTGTTGCGCCGTGCCCTCCTTCCGATCCGACGGCTTCAGCAGGACATCGTCCGGTATGGGGAGGGGCAGTACCCTGATGCAGAGACCTTTTCGCAGCATCAGGATGAGATCGCTGAAGTGGGCAATGCCTTCTACGCTTCGGCACACCAGACCCGGCGTCTGATCCAGTCCCGCCAGCTCTTTGTGCGCAACATTTTCCATGAGCTCAATACCCCGGTTACCAAAGGAAAGATCCTCGCCGAACTGGTGGAGGATTCCAAAACACAGTCGATGCTCGACTCGATTTTCTCGCGGCTGGCTTCCCTGCTCAAAGAGTTGGCACAGATGGAGCAGATCACGTCGCAGGATACCCGGCTGCAACTGGGGCCGGTGCGCATCCTCGATCTGATTGATCAGGCACGGGATCTGCTGTATCTTGACGAACCGATCCCCGTCGATATCACCAAGGAGCAGATGAATGCCGATTTCCCGACGATGAGCATCGCCTTCAAAAACCTCATCGATAACGGCCGGAAATACGGCCGGAATCTCCGGATCGTCTCCAGGAAAGACGGGATCGAATTTATCAGCGAAGGCACCCCTCTTGCACACCCCCTCTCTTATTATGTGGAACCCTTCGCTTCTGGTGATACACACACGGGAGAGGGATTTGGTCTGGGGCTCTACATCGTTGATCAGATTGCCCGCAAACATCATCTTACTCTTCATTACCGTCATGAAAATAACCACAATATTTTTTCTTTGAAAAAGAGTTGACAACCCTTTGACTGGAAATGGATATTATTCCTTCTAATCACTCTTTGGCTATAATCGCCACCAATTATGCCGTGACATCACGGATTGACGAGGTATATCATGCTCCTTTTTACCCCCGGACCCACACCCGTACCTGAGTCGGTGCGTCAGGCCATGGCGGCACCGACGATCCACCACCGCACACCGGAATTTGAGGCGATTTTCGCCGAAGTGCGTGCACAACTGTTTGACCTGATGCCAACCGATGAGGTGGTGATGCTTGCCTCCACCGGTACCGGCGCAATGGAAGCGGCCGTGACCAACCTCTGCCACGATACCCTGCTCAATATCAACGCCGGAAAGTTCGGTGAGCGTTTTGGAAAGATCGCTCAGGCACACGGATTGAACAACGTCGAGATTAAGCACGCGTGGGATACCCCGGCAACCGTCGAAGAGGTGCTCCACACCCTCCGTGCCCATCCGACCATTGATGCCATTGCCATCCAGATCAGCGAATCGGCCGGCGGGCTGCGCCACCCGGTCGAAGCGATTGCCGCAGCGGTCAAAGCAGAGCGTCCCGATGTGATGATCATCGCCGACGGGATCACCGCTGTAGGGGTTGAGCCGATCGATGTCACTCACATTGATGCCCTTATTGCCGGGAGCCAGAAGGCACTTATGCTCCCTCCGGGGCTGGCCATTCTCGGCTTGAGTAATGCGGCCGTGGAGACAATTGGAGAGGGGAAAGGGTACTATTTTAACCTCGCCACTGAGATCAAGAAACAACGTCAGAATACCACCGCCTACACCGCCGCCACGACGTTGGTCATCGGTCTGCGCCGCATCCTTGAGATGATTCGGGATCAGGGGGGACTGGAGCGCCTCTACGACGTTACGGCACGCCGAGCCCGGGCGACACGGGGCGCCCTCGAAGCGATCGGACTGCACAGCTATCCGCAGACTCCCGCTCCTTCGATGACGACGATTGATGATGCCGACGCCGAAGCGATCCGCCGCCTCCTCAAAGAGGCATATGCGATCAACGTCGCCGGAGGGCAGGATCATCTCAAAGGGAAAATCTTCCGCATCAATCAAATGGGACTTATCCCCCTTCATGAATCGGTCTGGGTGGTCAATGCCATCGAGTGGGCACTGGACAAGCTGGGGCGCCGCCCCTTTGACGACACCGCCGGACGGGTGTTCAACGACCTCTTTTTTGAGCGGACGGATCGGCAATGATCTTTGCACACGA
>JALVWV010000190.1 GCA_027023145.1 Campylobacteraceae bacterium
CCTGCAAGAAATCACAACAGATTCATTTTGTCAAGACCTGTGAGGTTTGGTCGGGTTATGCGCGGCTGCATGGATGATTCTGGTGGAGTATTGGGGGGGGTTTGGTGCGAAAGTTAAGCCCTTTATTTACCTTTATTTCTTTATTTTCTTTATTTTGCTTTATTTTCTGAACGCATGAGAGACCAAAGCAGCAGATACATCTGTTTGTGGTTTGTTACTGACCCTATTTTCCTATTTTCTTTTGTATGTCGCGTAGGGTGTGCAACAGCACACCAAAATCGCAACGCGATTTATCAAAACATCCACGTAAAATAACCGTTGGAAGGTGTGCAATTGCACACCCCACGCGGACAAATCCCAATCCTTTTCACCCTAACCATATCCACCATCTCTTACTGATTGATAATATGCGCTGGTGATTTCAACGTGCGTACCATCATCTCAAAAGGAGCCAGCAGGGTCTCCATGACGACGTTGGTGGTGACTTTTGGGTTCTCAAGCGTCCCGGTCACTTTGACTCCGGTCGTGATCGATTTGTCCTTGCCCATGAGGATATAGCCGACGATGGGAAGAGAGCCGATGAGTTTACCGATCCCCCGGGCGGTTCGGACAGCCAGATCCATGTTGATCGCTCCGTTGATGGTGCTGACGGTGCCCTTGCCGGAGATCGAAGCTGATTTTCCGTCGACATAGATCATATCAAAATAGACACGGTTTTTGACCACGCGAAATTCGATCCGCCCCTCTTTGACCTCGAAACCATCCTTGCTGAAACCCGGATCTTTGAGTGAGGCGAGTGCCGGGACAGTATTAAAAAGCGCGATCATATTGTTGTACGTCTTGAAGCGGCTCACCGTCCCTCCGTCGATCGTGATCACCCCACGCAGTGTCCCCTTGAGATTGCCGCGCAGATCGAGTGAATAGTGCCCGCCGGAGAGTCCGCCGAAATTGATCAGGGCTCGAAGCATGGGCGCTTTGATCCGGTGAGCTTTGACCACAAGGGCATTACCATTGAGATCCACGCGCACCGTGTCCCCATCTTTGGTCGCCACGAACTTGGTGCTTTTCCCGTGAACCCTGAGGTCAAAACGATCCGTGAGTAAAACGTATTTTTCGTAACGGATCAGGGTGTTAGTCCCTTTGACATGAATCCTGCTCGAAGCACTCGAACCCTTCTTATTCTGATCCATCAATTTCTTGCCATCGATGTAGAGGTGATCCAGTTTGACGAGATTGTTCCCGCCGTCGTAAACAATACGTCCTCCAAGCAGCTTGAGGGAGACCGATTTGCCGTTGTACGTCCCGCTGAAGGGATAC
The DNA here is from genome assembly GCA_027023145.1 of Campylobacteraceae bacterium. Taxonomy (GTDB): domain Bacteria; phylum Campylobacterota; class Campylobacteria; order Campylobacterales; family Sulfurovaceae; genus S017-3. The sequence goes on from JALVWV010000190.1 coordinate 1,318, forward strand.
TGAGTGATGGAGCCCTTTTTGTCGTAGAGATAGCTGGTCGGCCACGTGGTTTTTCCAAAGAAGGTGTAGTGCTTGTTGTCCCGGGTCTTGACCGTCACAGACCCCCCCCTGATGGGAACAGGCAACCCTTTTAGGTACGGTTGTATCGGTCGGATATCCCCGGATGTCAGGGTGAAACCTTTGGGTTTGTTGAGCACGATCTTTGTCTTGTACAGCGGCAGATCGATCGTCGTCTTTTTCTTCCAGTTGACACGGATCGGTATTTTGTTTTTATGACGCATATGGAGAAATGGATCGGATTTCTTGCCCAGCGTCAAGGTACGAAGATCGGCCGTAAGCTTCATCGACTTGGTATGATATTTGTACGTACCGCTTAGTGCTGTACGTAGCCATCCTACATCGACATCCACACCGTGAAGTGTGACCTGAGTATTGTCAAACGCCACTTCTCCACCCCGTAGCGTAAGCGGTGTCTTGAAAAATGTAGCTTTGCCCCCCTTTTTGAGGCGTGCGGTTCCGGAGATTTTGGTGCTCTTTTTGACACCCAACGTCGTATCGATGGTTGTCTGAATGGCGGTCTCTCCATCGGTTTGGAGAAAGGGAAGTTTGATGCCGTAGGCTTTGAGGATTCGTGCAACGGTCTGATCATAAGGCGTTCGAGCCTTGAGCTCCAGATGCAATTTGCGTGCTTTGGTTCCGATAAGGTTGGTCAGGTAGAGCGTCGAGCCTGCCAAACTCCGCTTGGCATACGTCGGTCGGGTCAACACCCCATAGAGCACATTGCCCTTGAGTGTAACATCGACTGCGTCAGCTTTAAGGGGCTTTAGGCCGTCTTTGAAGCGGGCAGTAACCCCCTCCATACGCCCCTTACCTTGGAGTTGAAGCGGCTTGAGTCGATAGGTACCGTTGGTATCCTGGGTCAATACCCCATCAAGGGTTGTGATCCGATACCTGCGAGCTTGGACTCTCTTTCCAACCCATTCACGAACCTTGGGGTTGGCATGCACCAGATCCAATAAG
>JALVWV010000191.1 GCA_027023145.1 Campylobacteraceae bacterium
CCCCCCGTTGCGGGCATCAAACCGAGCCGCCACTTCCCGAACAAAGGTGTCCGCCAGCTTAGTGCCGATGGGCACACTTTTGCCCCCTCGATCCGCCCGATCGAACTGCTGCATCCCGGCGAGGACGTTGTCCCCCACTTCCTCAAGCTTCTGCGGCTCTTCTTGAGCCACCTCGACAATCTGCCGCAGCACATCCCACAAACCAGCCGAACCATACTTCGGCTCCAACGGAATGTACGTCCCGGAGAAAAACGGCTTGCGATCGGCGGTCATCAGGATCGTCAGCGGCCACCCTCCCCCGCGCCGGTTCATGAGCTGATAGACATTTTGATAATACCGATCGATCTGCGGCATCTCCTCCCGATCAACCTTGATGGGGACGAAATGGGCATTGAGGTACTCAGCGAGCTTGGGATTTTCAAACGATTCATGCTCCATCACGTGGCACCAGTGGCAGGTACTGTATCCGATGGAGAGGAAGATCAGTTTGTGTTCTTTTTTCGCTTTGGCAAACGCCGCATCTCCCCACGGCATCCAATCAACCGGATTGTGGGCATGCTGTTGCAAGTATGGGGAATCTTCGTGGATCAGGTTGTTGGTATACGTTGGGGTCATGGGGGCTCCATAGGTCAAAGTCATTGCGATCAAAAAAGGTATGGTTTTCTTCATAGTGACTCTTTCGGTTGTTTTTTGTTTTCCATTGTAACCAAAGTCGCATAAAGCCGTATGGAGGATAATAATTTAATCTTCTAAGTCAAGATAACTTTGTTGCCATCATCAAGAAAATCAAAACGAAACCAAAGGTATCGCCTCAGCCACCTCCTTGAACCTCAGAGCCCGCGCTTTTATAAAATCCTCAAGCCTGGCGATAAAGACTTGTTCTTCTTGTGTCAAGGTGCCTCTGTCAAAAAAACCATGGTCGATCGCATCGAGTATTTTCACACACAGTGCAGCAAGCTCCTTGGCGACAAGCTTGTGGTTTACCTGCACTCTGTCTGCAAAATCTCTCAGCTCAAAAGCCCGTACACTGTCAGGATCAAACTCATCTCCATACGCCATAGCAAGCCCCTGATCGAAATCATACATCATCACACAGAGCAGATCATAAAAGGGAGCAGGTTTTATGCCGTGTTTGTTTATGAAAAAGGAGAAGTTTTTCCCGTGGGCATCTGAGTTTCCTATGATGAGATTGAACATGGCCCAGTGCAGGAGAGAAAGCCGGGCTTTTGCAGGCACCGAGCAGACCCTAGTCATAGAAAAAAGTTTTTCAAAGCTAGCTCCTTCGCGTACATGGGCTACGTCTCTGCCTGATCCAAAGTTCTGCTCGTATTTATACGCAGGTGAAAGGTTCAGCATCTGACAGCCATCTATCGTGGCCAGTCTTGATACTTTATTTTCCTCATACACCCTGTCAAACCTTTTGACAAGAAGCACGGGGTGCTCCCCAAAGCGTCTCAGATCAACCTCTGCCACGTTGAGTCCTATGTGCTCAGCCAGCTTCATACAAAAAAGTTCATTGACGACAATATGCAGATGCTTTTTGGTTTGGAATTTCATGATATGGGTAGAGCTGAGCGTGCCGTCTCCCAGGCCGATGGACTCACCTTTGAGAATGACAGGAAGCTTGGCCTGCACGCCTGCCAGAGAGAGCCGTACTTTCTTGTCCCAGATAGCGATACTCCTGCTTTCCATATCGGCAATGCGTTCTGTGAGTTCCACAGGGCTTATCTCTCTGAAGATGGCCTGCTGTTGCTCAGGCACCTCTCCAAACATCAACGCCCCTGCTGTTTCGTGCCCTATGGTGTGCAGGATGGCAAAAGTATTGCTCCTGGATACATGGGCAAAAGCGACGAGATCATCCAGACCCTCCCCCTCGGGTATAAGGTTTTCCAAAAATTTCTTGATGGTGCTTGAAGTATATGCCCCGTCCAAGCCCAGATGTGGAGAGAGGGCAAAACCGCCGTCTTTGACCCAGGTTTCGTCATACACAAAATGATACACGCCGTCTGCGTCAACGCTCAGACTACCTACTGGCGTACCGCCCATACTCACTTTGAGACTATGCATCCCGGGTATCCCATGGTTCGATCCGCAGCGTGATCCCCAAAGCATCCATCACACGCAAAAGCGTAGCAAACTTCACCCCTTCAAACCCATTTTCTATCTTGTTCAGTGTGTGACTGGAGATATCACAAAGCAGCGCGGTGTCTTGCGTGCTGAGTTTTTGCTGGGTGCGCCTGGCTTTGATAAACCGTCCGATGTTTTGCAGCGTAACAGGCTCCGAGAAAGAAGGAGAATCTATGGCTTTTACTTTTTTGCCTTTTGTCATG
>JALVWV010000192.1 GCA_027023145.1 Campylobacteraceae bacterium
CGGCGCTTCGAGCGACAGGAGACACCATGCGCCCAATGATCACAATATTGAAAAACTGGTGGAGCGCAATAACACAAGGAGGCGGGACTTCAGTCCCGCAGGGCAGGGCTAAAGTCCTGCCCCCTGACAGAATAGTGCATATTGGATTGAACATTTTATTTTTGACAATGGGACTCACCGCCAGTCAAACCTGCGCCCAGTGCCATCCCAAGGCTGCAACCAAATGTCGCCAAAGCCCCCACTACACCCTGACCAACGCGATCAACATCACCCGCAAGGTTTGGGGAATTTCCGACTCAAACGTCACCCTCCAGAGCCTCCCTCTCCCTAAAAAATCTGTCAACACTCCGGCCGATCTTGTCGATGATTTCCTCCGGCGCAAATGCCTTAAATGCCATGTGTTCAACCGTAGCAGTGGAGAAAAAGGAATGAAACGCGGCACGGGGTGTCTGGCGTGCCATACCCCCCACCGCTCAAGCGGAAATTGTCAACGCACCCCGGTCTCAACCCAGCGGTGCCAAAGCTGCCACAACAAGGGTTACATCGGCGGCGAATACGACGGCCGCTTCCCCAAAGACCACCACCGCAGCTACCGCGCCCCGCTCACACCCGAAGGGCATTTCCCGCCACAGAAATACGGGATCGATTTTCACCACCTCAACGAAGACATTCATCACCAAAAAGGGTTCAGATGTGCCCAGTGCCACACTGCCCAAACTTTGCGAGGAGAGGCCAAAGCCCGCTGTACCGATTGCCATAAGACTCCGTCACCGCAAAACCACCCCAACTACCATGCCCACATCGCCTGCATCGCCTGCCACGCCTCCTGGGGCTACAGCGCGTATGAACTCTCCGTGTTTCGGGATGACACGCCCGACTACGCTCCGTGGAAAAATTTGACCGTACAGGAGGATGGCTACCTCACCCGCTTCCTCACCAGAGCCCTCAAATCCCCTCGGCCAATCCCCCCTCGGATGCCCGACTGGGTCGCACGCAAGATGCGCCCCGGCCTCTGGTACAGCGGCTACCGCTACAAGCGGTGGGAAGATGTGGTGCTGGCCAACTACGACGACGGTCGTATCGGTCTGGTACGCCCCCTCTACCAATACCGCATTAGCTACCGCGACAGCAACGGCACAATGATCCTCGATGATGTCCATATCCAAAACGGCCACCCGATCGAAGCATGGCTCCCGTACGCCCCCCACACGATCACCCGCCGCGCCAAAAACTGCGAACAGTGCCACGCCAACCCTCTAATCCCCTCTCCTTACCAAAGTGATAATACTGTGCTGGGACTCAAGATCCCCCGGCACATGATCGAAGCATCGCCCTTGAGCAAGAAGCAACTCAAACGAATGCAATCAATTCAATACAAAAAAGAGAGGCTCAAGCGATTTATCACCGCACCAACAAATAGTCTGAACTTTTGAGAGAGCGGGATGAGATGTGTGTGGGTATTTGCCAGTAAACTACCCACTGTCCAACTTTGTCTCAATATCATGTTTTCGTACCTTTTACCAAAACGTGGTACAATGCGAAAAAACCTGAAGGCACTGACCCATGAGCCATTCCGATAGCAATAAAATCCTCGAAGAAGCTGTCCGCACTGTCCTGACTGAGCTGGGAGAAGATCCTGAGCGGGAGGGGCTCCTCAAGACTCCTCATCGCGTCGCCAAAGCATTGCAGTTTCTCACTGAGGGTTACCATCAAGATCCCAAAGCGATCCTCAATCAGGCTCTCTTTACCTCCAGCAATGATGAGATGGTGTTGGTGCGGGATATTGAATTTTACTCCACGTGCGAACACCACATGCTCCCCATCATCGGTCGGGCGCACGTAGCCTACATCCCCGATGGCAAAGTGGTTGGCCTCTCCAAGATCCCCCGCATTGTCAACGTTTTCGCCCGTCGTTTACAGATCCAGGAGCAGATGACCGAGCAGATCGCCGATGCGATCAGCGAGACGATCCAGCCCAAAGGGGTCGCCGTGGTCGTCCATGCCCGCCACATGTGCATGGAGATGCGCGGGGTCGAGAAGATCAACTCCACCACTGTCAGCTCTGCCTTACGCGGACTGTTCAAAAGCGATCAGCGCACCCGGAATGAATTTTACAACCTCATCAACACCCCTGCCCCTTCCAACTTCTAGCTGACCCCTTTGAATCATTACTTTTAGACGGTGAAGGTAACTTACGTTTTATAGGAGCAGGGGCTTTAGCTCCGTCATGATGATCTCATTTAATGGAACTTCGTTATGCGGGACTGAAGTCCCTACTCCTGAATAATGCATACCGGACTTTCGGAACACGCTTCTTTGAATTTTACCCGCCGTTAAGCCTCAGTGGGGTATTATCCGAAATCCGACTAAAATAGTCTTATATAATATGAAGGAGTCTGGATGCCCATTTATCTCGACAACAACCACCTCACCCGCCCCGACGAACAAGTCGTCGAAGCGATGAAGCCCTTTTTGGGAGCCAACTTTCACGATCCGCTGGCTCCCTACACCCAGGCCAACCTCTCCCGCCGTGCCTACGGCGATGCGATGGCCAAACTCTACGCCGGTATCCATGCCGATAAAAAAGATGACATCATCATCACTTCCGGCGATACCGAGAGCAACACGTGGCTCTTTAATAGCCTCTACATCCACAAGATCCTCACCGGGAAAGGGGGCGCGATCATCATCTCCGAACGCGCCCCGGCCTCCATCGCCTCCATGTGCGCCTACCTCGAGAAGCAGGGCGCCAAAGTCTTCCGTCTCGGGGTCAATAATGATGGCGTCATCGATCCACAGGATCTGCTCGACTACATCACCCCCCGTACGGCACTGGTGAGCATCGAAATGGTCGATGAGGAGAGCGGTGCGATCCAGCCGATCGAAGAGATCGCCGAGATCTGTGCGCAGTATGAGGTGCCGTTTCACACCGATGCGACCCAAGCCATCGGCAAAATCCCGGTCGATGTGCAGCGGGCACCCATCACCTACATGACCTTCTCAGCACACACGTTCCATGGTCCTACGGGTGTCGGGGCTCTGTATATCCGCAACGGCGCCAAACTTGAGCCGATGTTGATGGGAAGCCAGACACAGATGGGCGGTCAGCGTGCTGGTGTGCTCAATCTCGCCGGGATCGTCGGGATGGGCAAAGCAATGGAGCTCGCCGTCGATGCTCTTGAGTATGATGTCGAGGATATGCGGGAAGTCCGCGATGCGCTCGAAGAGAAAGTCCGCGCGATCCCCGATGTGCAGATCATCACCCCCTGGTCGCTGCGGGTGCCCAATACTCTTACCTTTGCTGTCCGAGGAGTTTCGGCTGCCGCTTTGCTGCTGGAGCTCAACCGCTCCGCCATCGCCGCCACCTCTGCGACCCTCTATCCGCAGGGGAACTGGGAGCACACACCGCTGATCGATGCCATCGGAGCTGATCCTGCGCTGCGCCACACCGTCATCACGCTGGCACTGAGCCGGATGAATACCGAAGAGGAGATTGAAGAGATCGTCCAAGCACTCGAGGAGAGCATCGCACTGCTGCGGGACGAGTCTCCCGCCTACCCTGAAACGAAAACCGAGGAGCAAGCATGAGCCAGGCACAACTGCTGGGCAGCGCCCACTGGGATGATTATGGATTCAAAGTTCAGAGCATGATCAAAAAGCCGATCAATTACGGCGCAATCGACGAAGACGAAGCCAAACAACTCGGAGGCGATCTGTTCGTCTACCGCTGGGGGAGTGCTGAGACGTCGGAAATGATCGCCCTCTACTGGGTCGTCGAAGCGGCCACCGGGACGATCAAGATGAGCCGGTTTGAACTGTTTGGCTCACCCGTCGCCCGTGCGGCCAACGACATGCTCTGCATGCTCTCGCGCAATAAAAAAGTCGAAGAGATCCCCGAGATCACCTATAAATCACTCGAATATTTCCTCCGTGACAACCCCACTACCGAGGCACTCCCGGAAGTCAAACAATACACCATCACCCACGCCATGACCGCCGCAGCCGAAGCGGCCGATGCGTATCTGGGCAACAAGCCCGACGAAGAGGGCGAAGCCGTCATCTGCACCGATGCCGGCATCAAACGCAAAACGATCGAGCAGGTCATCCGCCTGCACGATCTGACGGACGTCCGGCAAATCACCCACTATACCAAAGCCGGTGCCTTTGACCACAGCTGTACCGAAAAATTAGGGGATATTTTGCGTGTAGTACGTGCCAAGATGGCCGAAGAAGCCGCCACCGTTGAAGTGCCCGACGATACGCCGTTTACCCAGATGACCAGCGAACAGCAACTGGCCAAGATCAACACCGTTATCGACGAACACATCCGCCACTTCCTCGTGATGGACGGCGGAGACATGGAGATTGTTGACATCAAACAAAACGGTGAACACACCGATCTGTATATCCGCTATCTTGGAGCCTGCAACGGGTGTGCCAGTGCGAGTACTGGCACCCTCTTTGCGATCGAGAATGCGCTGAAGACGCATCTGGATAAGAACATTCGGGTGCTGCCGTTGTAGCGTGTTACGTATTAAGTGTTACGCGTTATGTCGTAAATTTTACGCGGGGGGGGTAACACCCCGACTTGCGTAACGCGTAACGCGCCAAATACAATGCCTACCGAAATTCCTCACTCCTCACTCCTCACTCCTAATCAAATTTACTCTCCCACAATCTGAAATTTAAATTTCTTCTCCATCGCAATCGCCTCATCGCGCCCATAGACGATAATGTCCCGATCCACTTCGATCTTTTTGGGGTCGATTTTGTCGGGATAATCTACGAAGTTGAGGATATGTTTGATGGTGTTGATACGGGCTTTTTTCTTGTTGTCGGACTTGACGATCGTCCAGGGGGCTTTGGAGGTGTGGGTGGAGCTGAGCATCATGAATTTGGCCAGCGTATACTCGTCCCAGAGGCGCTGGGATTCTTTGTCGACCGGGGAGAGTTTGTACTGCTTGAGAGGATCGGTCTCCCGTGATTTAAACCGGCGTGCTTGCTCGGCCTTGGAGACCGAGAAGTAGAATTTGAACAGCTGAATCCCCTCATCGACGAGCATCTGTTCAAACTCCGGAGCATCTTTGAGAAACTTATGATGCTGCCGCTCGGTGCAGAATCCCATTACTGGCTCCACCATTGCACGGTTGTACCAGCTCCGATCAAAGAGAACAATCTCTCCGGCGCTGGGCAGGTGCTTGGCATAACGCTGGAAATACCACTGGGTCGCCTCTTCATCAGTCGGCTTCTCGAGGGCGACGACGCGGGCACCCCGAGGATTGAGATGCTCAGTGATCCGCTTGATCGTCCCCCCTTTGCCTGCGGCATCTCGCCCCTCGAAAATCATCAGGATCTTGAGCCCTTTGTCTTTGACGTGGTTTTGGAATTTGAGTAGCTCGACCTGAAGTTTCCTTAGCTCTTTTTCATACGCCAGCGTCTCTTTCTTGACCCAGATCTGCACTTTACCAGTACGGTTTTTTGCGGTTGCCTTCCGGGCGGGCGCTGCCTGCTTTTTCTCTTTTTTCCCGATTTTCTTTTTGGTGCTGCTTTTTTCTGCCATGATACCTCTCCTTGTCCTGTAAATTTACTGATTATACTCCGATGCGGTTAAAAGAGAATAGAGGTTATGAGAAAATGAAAGATGAAAAGTGAAAAATGAAAATAAAGAGGCAGGAAGCCGATTAGACCGGCACGGCCATCAGAGCCCGGCGGCCTGGATTGCCTCCGCCTGGGCGTGGGCGATGAGAGGATCGATGACGTTTTCAAGCGATCCGTTGGTCATGATGTCCTCGAGGGAGTAGAGAGTGAGACCGATGCGGTGATCGGTCAGACGGTTTTGGGGATAGTTGTAGGTGCGAATTTTTTCGCTGCGATCGCCGGAACCCACCTGAAGCTTGCGCTCAGCGGAGGTCTCGTCGAGCTGTGCCTGAAGCTCAGCTTCGTAGACCCGGGCTTTGAGGATTTTCATCGCTTTGTCGCGGTTTTTGTGCTGCGATTTCTCATCCTGCATCGAGACGACAACCCCGGTGGGGATATGGGTCAGGCGCACCGCTGAGTCGGTGGTGTTGACCGATTGCCCTCCATTGCCGCTGGCACGGAAGACATCCATCTTGACATCGCTGGGTTTGATGTCCACTTCGACGTCTTCCACTTCGGGGATCACAGCGACCGTGATAGCCGAAGTATGGACGCGCCCCTGAGTCTCGGTATCGGGAACCCTCTGAACACGGTGGGTGCCTGCTTCGTACTTGAGCTTGCTGTAGACGCCGTCGCCTTTGAGCAGGGCGATCATCTCTTTGTACCCTCCGGCGGTGCCTTCCGAAGAGCTGACGATCTCGACACGCCACCCCTGACGCTCGGCAAAACGGAGATACATCTTGAACACATCTTCGACAAATAGGGCACTCTCATCCCCGCCAGCACCGGCACGGAGTTCGAGGTAAATGTTTTTGTCGTCATTGGGATCGCTGGGGATCATAAGAACCTTGATCTCCTCTTCGAGGATCGGAAGACGGGGTTCAAGTTCGTTGAGTTCCTCTTTGGCCAGATCGCCAAGCTCTTCGTCACCGAGAAGTTCTTTATTCTCCTCGATCGCTTCGGCCGTAGCAATGTACTCACGGGCTTTTTCGACCAGTTTGGCGAGAGAAGACTGTTCCTTGCTGAGATCCGTCATCCTTTTGATATCGCTGGCAATGTCGGGAGAGCTGAGCAGGGTGTTGATCTCTTCGTATCGGTCGATAAATGGCTGGAGTTTTTGCTGGAACATAAACGATCCTGATGGGGGAATGAACGTGTGCCACACCCGAAAGTGCGGCAGGAGATTAGAAAGGTGAAGTGTCAGGCAGCGTCAACAGCGTTGACAAGCTTATGGAGGCGGCTCACTTTGCGGGAAGCGGTCTCTTTTTTGAGGAAACCTTTGCTGACAAAATGGTGGAGCTGTTTGTTCGCGATTTTGAACGCTTCAGCTGCAGCAGTTTTGTCCCCGGCTTCGACGGCTTCATGAACCGCTTTGACGATGTTTTTGAGGCGGGTGCGGTAGTAGCGGTTGCGCTCGGTGCGTTTGATGGTCTGCTTGATGCGTTTTTTGGCGGATTTGTGGTTAGCCATGGTGGTGTTCCTTTGTAATGTGTCTTGTTGCGATAAGTAGCTTTTCTGGAAATCCAGTGTCTAATGAGTGGCGAATTTTATCGAAAAAAATATTAAAAGGGACTGGTTAATGGGTTTTCAGGTAAAATAATGCCATTTCTTTTGAAGGAACGCACGTGAAACTTTTTGGAACCGATGGTGTCCGGGGCAAAGCCGGCGCCAAAGTAAGCGCCCCGGCCTCCATGCGTCTGGCGATGGCTACAGGGATCTATTTCCGTCCCAAGGCTCGCACCAATCGTATCCTGGTGGGCAAAGACACCCGCCGCAGCGGCTACATGATCGAAAACGCCATCGTCTCCGGTCTCACTGCCGTGGGGTATGATGTGATCCAGGTCGGCCCCATGCCGACTCCGGCGATCGCATTTCTCACCGAGAGTATGCGCTGCGATGCCGGGATCATGATCTCAGCGAGCCACAACGAATACTACGACAATGGTATCAAATTTTTTGACGCCAACGGGAACAAACTCAGCAGCGAAGTGGAACACCAGATCGAAACCATCTATCAGGACGATGCCGCCATTGAGGCCGGACAGCAGACCGATAAGAAAATCGGGAAATCCAAACGGATCGATGATGTCATCGGCCGCTACATCGTCCACATCAAAAACTCCTTTCCCCGCTCCCTGAGTCTGGCGGGCAAGCGCGTCGTCATCGACTGTGCCAATGGCGCCGGATACAAAGTCGCCCCCACGGTACTCGAAGAGCTGGGCGCAGATGTCGTCGTCATCGGCGATAAACCCAACGGGTTTAACATCAACGATGCCTGCGGCGCCATGCACCCCTCCACCCTTTCCAAAGCGGTGATCGATTCCCGTGCCGATGCTGGCATCGCCCTCGATGGCGATGCCGATCGCCTCGTGATGGTCGATGAACAGGGGGATGTCATCGACGGCGACAAACTCATGGGGGTTCTGGCCATCCACCTGCAAACGCAGGGACAACTCAGCGGCGACGGCATGGTGGCTACTGTAATGAGCAATCAGGCACTGGAGGATTACCTTGTCGAGCATGGTCTCACCTTGCACCGCAGTTCGGTGGGGGACAAGAACGTCGTGGCGATGATGCAGGAAAAGGGGATCAACTTCGGTGGCGAACAGAGCGGGCATATTGTCTTCAGCGATTACGCCAAGACCGGGGACGGGATCTCCAGCGCCCTGCAAGCACTGGCTTGTCTTGTCAGTGACGGACGGAAAGCAAGCGAAGTGTTCAACCCCTTTACGACCTATCCTCAGCAATTGGTCAATCTCAAAGTTGCGAGCAAAATACCCCTCGAGGAGATCACAGGCTTGACGGAGTTGCAACGCGAGATCGAAGCCAGCGACATGCGTCACCTCTTTCGCTACTCTGGAACAGAAAATAAGATTCGTCTCCTACTTGAAGGTCGCGACGCCAAAGCCCTCGATACCATGATGGAACGGGTGCAGGATTTCTTCGGTAAGGCGTTGTCGTAGTGCGTTTGACGGTTATCTTCCTCATGGCTCTAGTCGGCACATTCGTCCTCGATCAGGGGATCAAGGATCTTTTTGTGCAGGGATTTGGTTGGCACCACCGTTGCCTTTCACTGGAGCTCCATTACAACCCTGGAGTGGCCTTCAGCTTTTTGGCATTTCTTGGCTCGGGGCTCAAATGGCTCCAGATGATTCTGATCGCCGGGATCGCCCTCTACCTGATCACCAGTCGATGGGTATGGGAGTACCCCTTGGCACTCGGGATGCTCCTTGGTGCCGCCGTCAGCAACCTCTATGACCGCTTCATCCACCCCGGTGTGGTCGATTATGTCGCCTGGCACTGCGGCTTCAACTACGCGGTGTTCAACTATGCTGATGTGGTGATCGATGCCGTGATCGTCTGGATCCTCCTCCAGAGCTACCGGCAATACCGGAGAGAAAAAAAAACGTGAGTCGCCTCCTGCTCCTCGTGCTGCTGGCTTCCACGGCTTTGCTGGGGCAGGTACGCAGCTACACCATGGCGTTGCGCACTCATGCTGCTTTGCCCGGTATAAAAATCCTCGATGAAAAACACCTTGATTTCGACACCATCGACGGGGTGTCGTTTCATGAGATCTCCGATCTGACCTACCGACCGGAACAACACACCCTGTATCTGCTGAGCGACAAAGGGGCGCTGTTTACGTTTCGGGCACGTTTCGACCGGCAGGCAATCCTCTCACCCCTGCACGGCTACCGATTGACCGATTCTAGGGGAAAGCGACTCAAAAAACGCCAGCGTGACAGCGAAGGGCTTACCCACGATGCCAACGGAACACTCTACGTCAGTTTCGAACGCGTACCACGGGTCGCAATCGTGTCAACCACAGGTCAAGTGACACGGTCTCTTCCTCTGCCAAAATCCCTGCGTTCTCCCCGTCAATACCGTAAACCGAACCAACAGCTCGAGTCCATAGCGTGGCACCCAAAATACGGCTGGCTCGTCGCCAAGGAACGCCCTCCGAGAGGGACGAAAAGAACCAATCAATCTCTCTACACGTTGTCAGGACGTATCTGGCATTTCCAAGCTGAGAAACTCCCCCACAACGCCGTTACTGCGATCGAAGTGATGGACGATGGTAATATTTTGGTGTTGGAGCGATCATACGACAAGAGAAATCTTCGCATCACCATTACGCTGAAAAAAGTGTATCTTGATACGATCCGGGATGGACACTGCCGTACCGAGATCCTCGCTTCTTTGCGTACCGATGACGGCTGGATTCTGGACAACTTCGAAGGGCTTGCCCGTGTCGCCCCCCATCGCTATGTCATGGTGAGCGATGACGGACACACATTTTATGAGAAGACGTTGCTGATTTATTTTGAGGTTACGCGATAGGGGGCAAATGACCCAGGAGCTGGTCATGGGTATGCCCGTTGCTAGCCACGATCCCTTTGTCGTCGAAGGAAAAAGGATCACCGGACTGATTGCTGATCTTCCCTCCGGCCTCTTGTACAATCAACATCCCGGCTGCGACATCCCACGGCTTGAG
>JALVWV010000193.1 GCA_027023145.1 Campylobacteraceae bacterium
CTCAAAAACAATCCCGCTGCGATGACGGCTCAGCTGGAGCAGGGGCATTCGGTGTTTGTCACCAAGCGGGGGAAGCCGATCGGGGTGACGCTGCCGTTGGATGATTCGGTGGTGGATCACAGCCTCAAGGAGCTTCTCTATTTTGATCTGTACAAAAAAGGGGAGATCTCTTTTGGCAAACTGGCTGAGTTTCTCGGGGTGAACAAGTCCCGGCTTCGCAGGATGTTTGCGGCGATGGAGATGCCGGTAATCGATTATTCGGTGGATGAGGTGGCCGAAGAGCTGGAGGCATTCAAAAACCTATGATCATCATCGCGGACAGTTCGACACTGATAGCCCTGCTGGATGCCGGCCGGATTTCGCTCCTGTTTGATCTCTTCGGTACCGTGGTGATCACACCGGAAGTTTACCGTGAAATCACCGTCCGGGATGTACATCGGGAGACGATCACCCGCTGGATCGTCTCCGGAAAACTCTCTCTCAAATCGGTCGCCCATGATGAGCGGTACACAATGCTCATCAAGCGCCTCGACCCAGGCGAATCCGAGTCGATTGCTCTGGCCAGACAGGACGGCCTTCCTCTGATCATTGATGAGAAAAAAGGACGTTCCGTCGCCCGCTCCCTCGGCATTCCGATCATTGGTCTGGTGGGCATCCTCCTGAAGCTCATCGACAAAGGCATCCTGTCGCGTGCCGAGGCAATCGTAGTCGTCGAGAAGATTGAAGCCAATAGCTTTCGGATGTCGAAAGAATTGAAAGGATTGATCCATGGCGATTGAATCAGCAAGCCCGACACTGCACCCGATCACCCACACCATCTCACTCGATGAAAACGAGATTGAGTTGACGGCTATGCGGGCGCAGGGCTCTGGCGGTCAGAAGGTCAACAAAGTCTCAGCTGCGATCCACTTGCGCTATGACATCGCCGCCTCATCTCTCCCTGATGACTACAAGGATCGCCTGCTCGCTCTCAAGGACAAGCGGATCACCAAAGAGGGCATCGTCGTCATCAAATCCCAACAACACCGAAGCCAGGAACAAAACAGAGACGAAGCGATCGCCCGTCTGGTCATGCTCATCAAGAGTGTAGCAATCGCTCCAAAAAAACGGATCCAAACTAAACCATCTAAAAGCTCTGTCCGTCGGAGGCTTGAGGCAAAAAAGAGGCAGGCAAGCAAGAAAAAGTTGCGGGGGAAGGTGAGGGGGGAATAAGTAAAAGTTGCCGAAGAGTTTGGGGGATGAGGAGTAGAATACTTGCTTTGCTCAAATCTTCACTCTTTCCAAGCCCATTTTCGATAAAATATCTCCAAAATCCCATAATCTGGATGAAAATTGCCCATGAATATCGTCACCAAAACCGCTCATTTCAGTACGCCGTTGTACCTCGAGAGCGGGCGGATACTGGAGCCATTTGAGATCGCGTATGAGACGTACGGAGAGCTCAATAAAGCCAGAGACAACGTCATCCTTGTCGCCCATGCACTCAGTGGATCGCACCATGCAGCGGGGCTCTACGAAGGGGATCGCAAGCCGGGCTGGTGGGACGGGCTGATCGGGCCGGGCAAGGGGATCGATACCGATACGCACTATGTGATTGCCACCAACGTGATCGGTTCGTGTTTCGGATCGACTGGGCCGATGAGCGATGCGTATCCGAGTGAGGAGCCGTATCGCCTGAAGTTTCCCGTGGTCACGATCAAAGATATGATCCGGGCGCAGAAGCAACTGCTTAGCTCGCTGGGGATTCACCATGTCAAGGCGATCGTCGGAGGATCGATGGGGGGGATGCAGGCGTTGCAGTTTGCGGTTGATTATCCCAATTTTGCCGATCGGATCATTGCACTGGCCGCGACCTATGCGACCCGCCCTTGGACGATTGCGTTCAACAAAGTTGCCATCGAAGCGATTCGGAACGATCCCCGTTTTGCCCACGGAAACTACCCGCGTGGGGCGTTTGCCGAAGAGGGGCTCGAAGGATTGGCGATCGGGCGGATTGCTGGGCACATCTCGTATCTCTCTCCGGAATCAATGGATGAAAAATTTGGCCGAAACTATGTCGGAACCGACGGGCTTTTCGAGCTCTTTGGCCGCTACGAAGTGGAGCGGTATCTCGAGTACAACACGAACAATTTCTCCCGTGTATTCGATCCCCTCAGTTACCTCTACATCGTCAAAGCAATCAACACCTTCAACCTCTCACGGGGATACGATTCACTCCACGATGCGATTACGCGGATCAAGGCACAGGTGCATCTGATCAGCTTCTCGGGGGACTACCTCTTCTTTCCCAGCGAGATGGAGCACATCGCCCGGATGCTTGAGCGCAACGGGCAGCCCCATACCTATACCGAAGTGCAGAGTGACTACGGGCACGATGCGTTTCTGGTGGAAATAGATAAGTTTGATGGAGTTGTGCGGGAAGCGCTTGGGAATTAGGAGTTAGGGATTAGGAATTATGGTATGCTTTTCTATCGAAAAGCTTTTATAGAAAAAGGGGCTGGGACTTCAGTCCCACAAAAGGCAACACAATGAACAAGAAAACCTTTGAAGAAAAACTGGCTGAGTCCAAAGCAATCCTCGAAAAATTGATGAATCCGGAAGTGACCCTCGAAGAGAGTGTGAAGCTCTACGAAAAGGGGCTCTCGACCATCAAAGAAGCTCAAGCGATGATCGAAGAGGCCAAGCTCAAAGTGGCGGTGATCGAAAAGCAGCAGAGTGGAGTGAATGCATGAAAGAACTCACCGTCGGCATCCTCCAGCTTCCGACACTCGGGATGAATGCCACCCGGCTGGAGTATTACCTCAAAAACGCCAAAGAGCGCGGTGCCCGGCTGATTCTGTTTGGGGAATATGTGCTGAACCATTTTTTCAAAGAGATGGAAGGGATGCCCCGAAGCATGGTGCGTGAGCAGACCCGCCAGCACCTCAAACTTTTGAAGAAATTTGCCAAACAACATGAGATGGTTTTTGTCGCTCCCATTATCCGAATCCGAAAAAAGCAGTACTACAAAACCATCGTCAAAGTTGCCCCCAACAGCACCCATTATTACGATCAGCAGATCCTTATCCCCTATCCACACTGGAATGAGCAGGACTTTTTCGCCAATCCGATCGCACCGTTGCACGATCCGATGACGTTCACGATCGACGGCTTCAAAGTGGCGGTGATGGGAGGGTATGAGCTCCATTTTGATCCGTTCTGGGAAGCGGTACGCCGTAAAAAGGTCGATCTCGTGCTCCTCCCGACGGCGTCAACATTTGGGTCGCACAACCGCTGGCGTGAGCTGGTCAAGAGCCGTGCTTTTATTTATGGGGCGTACGTTTTGCGGGCCAATCGTCTCGGCGAGTACGTGGATGGAGAGATCCAATGGCGCTTTTATGGTGACAGTATGCTGGTCAATCCTGAGGGAGAAGTGGAAATGATGCTGGAGGATAAAGAGTCGATGCTGATCGAACCCATCAATCGAAAAGCCGTCAAGGAGCATCGTCGCAGCTGGCAGTTTGACCGTGCACTTCGAGCGCGTGAACGGCTGAGACTGAAACAGGAGAAGCATTGATGCAAGAGTCAACCCTGGATTTTGATCATTACTTTGCCCGACAGATCGCTCTGTGGGGTGCCAAGAAGCAGGCGGCGTTGCGTGCGAAAAAAATTGCTATCATTGGATGCGGAGGTTTGGGCTCTTCGCTGGCGCTGGCACTTGGGACGAGCGGGATCGGCGCGATCGATCTGGTCGATTTCGATACGGTCTCTCTGCACAACATCCATCGGCAGGTTGCATTTACATTGGCCGATGAGGGGCGCCCCAAAGCGGAAGTGGTTGCAGAGATGATCCGTGCCAAGAGTCCGTTTGTCACCGTAACACCGCATGCGGTGGATTTTGCTACTTTTTCTGAACACAACAGGGAGTACGACCTGATCCTCGATGCCACCGACAACCTCCCCGCACGTGAGGCGATCGACCGCTGGGCCAAAGCCGGAGAAACCCCCTGGATCTACGGCAGTGTTGAGGCGTTCAATGGACAAGTGTGTTTTTTCGATCGGGCACTTTTCGGGGTGTTCACCGTCACCGATCGTACTCCGGCAGGGATTGCTGCCCCCATCGTGATGCACATCGCTTCACTCCAGGCCAATCTTGCCCTACGTTATCTCGTCGGACTGCCAGTAGTCAAGGACAAGCTTTACTACCTCTACTTTGACGAAGAAGGAGAACTGCAGACCCAAAAATTTGGGATGCCCACGACCGACTAGCGCTCTTTTTGAAGCGTTACATGAAAAAATTAGTGTATAATCTATTGTAAATTTCAGGAGGGACGAAATGCAGGAGCTCTTTTACGTCGGGTTGATTTTTGTACTTGGCGCATTTATGAAGTGGGTCAGTTACAAATTTAAGATGCTCAACGTCGTTGGCTACCTGATCCTCGGCTTTCTCATCGGTCCGAACATGCTCAATTTTGTCCCCCAGTCGTTTGTCGATGGCAGTCATATCATCATCAATATGTCCCTCTCGCTTATCGCCGTTTTGATCGGTGCCAACCTCAAATACGAAGTGCTGCGCAGCGTCTGGAGACAGGTAACAATCATTTCGCTTTTTGAGGCGCTGTTTACCTTTGTGTTGATTGGGGCAGTACTCTACAGTATGTTCTCCTATTTTGATTTCGGGCTTTCGGTGCGGTACCGTCTGGCGATTTCACTGCTCTTTGGAGCGCTGGCATCGGCTACGGCACCAGCGACCATCCTGGCCGTCATTCATGAACTCAAAGCCAAAGGGAGTTTCAGTACCTTTCTCCTCGGCGTGGTGGCGGTGGACAACGCCATCACTTTGGTGCTGTTCAGTTTTGTTTTGATCGTTGCCGGCGTCAACCTCGAGATTACAAACCACGCACTCGAAGCGTATGTTCGTATCATCCCCAAGCTGTTTTTTACTCTAGCTGTGGGAGCAATCGGCGCAGTCATCTCGGAAATGATCGATCGGGTATTTCGCAATCATCGAAGCATCAAGACCACGTCGACGTTGGGGATGATCTTTATCGTTTATAGTACGAGTGAGTATTTTGGTCTTGAGCCGTTACTGGCTTCTCTGGCGATGGGCGTTGCCCTCTCCAACATTTCGACCCGCAACTTTTTCCTCGTCAAGCGGGAGTTTGACTTTCACCTCAAAGAGATCATTTTCATGCTCTTCTTTACCCTCTCGGCAATGCATCTCGATATCCAGTTTGTCCTCAGTATGCCGGGGGTCGTGATCGTCTACATCTTTTTCCGTTTTGTCGGGAAGGTCTCCGGGGTATGGTTTGGAGCCCGGGTTTCCGGCGCATCGCGTGATGTCCGGCAGTATCTTGGATTGGCTCTGTTTCCTCAGGCGGGGATTGCAATCGGGCTGGCACTTTCGCTCCAGCAGGAGGCAGGGTTTGGGATTATGGCACCGCTGATGCTCAACGTCATCATTGCCACCACCATGGTGCATGAACTTCTCGGTCCTCTGTTGACCAAATATGCCTTGGAGCACATTGGTTCGAAAAAATAGGGTACAATAACAACACACGATCTTAAAGGATAAACCGATGAAAACAAAATACCTTGGAATAGTGGCAGCGGCGGCAATATTACTTGGCGGGTGTACGCAAGAGACCCAGAACAGCCTGAGCCGTTCGATTCAGAATTGGACGGGTACCAATGGGGTGCTCGATGTGTATGCCGGAGATAAACTTGTCAAACGCTTCATCAAGATTGATAAACTCTCGACTGCGTACGGCACCAATGACGACAAGCCCCGCCCTTATCGTTACGGCTATGGCTATGACGACAAAAACTTCAATCTTAAGAAAGATCCGGGAGAGAAAAAAGAGTATTTTGAGTTTTCCGATTATTCCACTAGCTATATCTTTTACGAAAACAATTAAGGAGTTCGTATGAAATGCATCAAGACAGCTGACGCACCCGAAGCGATTGGCCCCTATTCACAGGCCGTCAAAGTACGGGGATTCATCTACACGTCCGGGCAAATCGCCCTCATGCCCAACGGAGAACTGGCCGGTACGGATGTGGAAACCCAGACCCATCAGGTACTCAAAAATCTCCACTATGTTCTCGAAGCATCTGGAGCCCACCTCAACGATGTGGTCAAGACGACGATTTATCTCTCCGATATGAATGATTTTGCCCAGGTCAATGCCATCTATGGCCGCTACTTCGGGACGCATCGTCCGGCACGCAGTACCGTAGAAGTCTCTCGTCTCCCAAAAGATGTCAAGATTGAGATCGACTGCATCGCTGTAGCGGATGCCAACATGCGTTTTTGAGGCGATCCATGGAAAAAAATGTTGGGCGAATATTTGTGATTGCCGGAAGTATGTTTGGTGTCGCAATACTGCTCATCAGCCCATTGGAAGCGTACGACAGCCACCACCCGGATCCCATGGCGATTCTTAATGGCCGTGGGAGTCATTCCCATCCCGTCGCGAAAAAAGAGGTAAAAGAGGATAGCGCGACCAAAGGGATCCAGCCCTGGCGCATGTACAAACGACGCAAAGAGGGGCGATATGTCATCAAGCCTGAGCCTTACAGCATCGACTCGAAAAAAAGTGACCCCGAGCTTCTTGGTCCCCAGCGAACCATACAGACAGCCGAGACAGTCGCGGAAACGGCTGCCCCCGTACCAAAAGCTGTGACCTCTCCGGCTCCCCCGGCTCCATCCGCACCCAAAGCGCCGGATGCCGGGATGACCCGTGATGCATGTATCGGTATGATTGGGCAGGAAAAATTCGACGCTTATGTTCAGAAATACGGAGGAGAAAAAGGGGCGATCCACCGGTGCCTCATCCTCAAAAGGCTGCGCTGATAGGGCGTTTCAAAAAAACTTAATGATCGTTTGGGTATAATCTCGAACTTTTTCCAAGAGATACACAATTAAAGGGTTTGCAATGTACGCAATCATCAAGGCAAGCGGTCAGCAGTTCAAGGTTCAAGAGGGTGATATCATCGCCTTCGACAAAATGGGTCTTGAGCCAAAAAGCGCCGTCGAATTCAAAGAGGTTTTGGCACTCAGCAAAGACGGAGATCTGACCGTGGGAACTCCCCTCGTTGACGGTGCCGTCGTCCAAGGCGAAGTGATCAATGAAGGTCGTGACAAAAAAGTCATTATTTATAAAAAACGACGCAGAAAAGATTCCAAGCTCAAGCGTGGTTTCCGCCGTGATTTCACACGCGTTCGTATTACTAAAATCGGATAAGGAGACACTATGGCACACAAAAAAGGTCAAGGATCAACCCAAAACAACCGCGATTCCGCCGGACGACGCCTCGGCGTCAAGAAATACGGTGGTGAAAGCGTCATCCCCGGTAACATTATCCTCCGTCAGCGTGGTACCAAAGTCCACCCCGGCACTGGTGTCGGTATGGGTAAGGATCACACCATCTTCGCTCTTGTCGAGGGTGTCGTCAAATTTGAGAACCGTACGGCATCTCAGAAAAAAGTTTCCGTCGTCCCAGCGTAAAGCCAAAAAGGGGCTGGGGCTTCAGCCCCATAATACGCGACTGAAGTCGCGTCCCTAATCACAGCATTCATCACCCACCAAAAACCAATACACCCTTTGATATAATACACCTATAAAGACACAAGGGTATTCTCCATGCACTCCTTCAACATTGAAATTACAGTTATGACAATCTTATTGCTGGTCATACTCTCCAATGCTATCTCGATCAAAAGCCATATCCCCTCGGTTTTTTTGCTGCTTGGAGGGTCGTACGCGATCTATACGTTTTTCCCGGGAGCCATTCCCATCGATCTCAAGACAGAGTTTGATGCGTTGGTGATCTCTGCGATCCCCTTGATCTTTATGGCCGATGCGTTGCATTTGCATTTTGAAGACATTCGGCATTATTGGTTTGAGATCTTTTATCTGGCCGTTATTTCGGTGGCGATCAGCATCGCGGCGGGGGCAAGTTTGTATTATTTTGATCTATTTGCAGGATTAAGCCTCGGGGCGTATGTGACCCTTTTTGCGATCAACATGGCGACCGATGCGGTGAGTGTCCAGTCGATCCTCTCGCAATTCAGCGGGATCGAGCACCGCACCAAAGTGCTCATTGAGGGAGAGTCGCTGGGCAACGATGCCACAGCCGTCATTGCTTTTTTCTTCATCGGGTTGCCGTGGATGATGCATGGTCAGATGAGCGTGGGCACGGCGGCACTGGCGTCATTCAAAGTGTTCAGCCTCAGTACGGTTCTGGGGCTGGTGATCGGCTTTGTCTTTTACCTCTTTCTAAAATTGTTTGACGACAAGCGGAGTGAGTTTTTTGCCTTTGTCGTCGAAGCGTACGGGGCGTATGTGCTGGCAGAGCATTTTCATATCAGTGGGATTTTGACCCTCATCGTGGCGGTAGTGACGACCAAATTTTACATCGATCGAGACATCGAACACCACAAGCTAGAACTCACCCGGGGCGAGAAACGGTACAGTCGCCAGCACCGCCGCAAGCTTCTGAGCCGCTTCGAAGCGACGACCCATGAGCGAATGGAATACATCTACGAAATGGCGAGAGAGTTTGGTTACATCGCGGCGGTTGTGATCTTTTTCCTGCTGGCTGAGATGGTGGATTTTTCGACGTTGCTATCGTATTGGAAAGAGATCCTCGTGATGTTTGGGGTGACGACGCTCATCCGGGCACTCTCGATGGCCAAATTTGCCTTCCTCGGGGATAAAACCGAGGCGATTAAGCCGGTAGGAATCAAGGGGTGGTTTATTCTCACGTTCAGTGGGATGAAGGGTGCTCTGTCGATCATACTGGTACATATGCTGCCGCATGATCTACCCTACCGTGAGCTCTTCGAGTCAGTGACAGTGGGGGTCGTGGTGCTCTCTATCTTTGTTTATGGTAGTATTCTGTGGGTATATTTTATGTTTTTTGACAAGGAAAAGGAAATAATTTAATGTTTGTAGACAGTGTAGAATTGACATTCAGTTCAGGGAAGGGGGGTGCAGGTGCGGTCTCCTTCTGGACGGAGAAGTTTGTCGTAAACGGTGGACCCGACGGCGGTGATGGAGGTCGGGGTGGTTCGATCTATTTCAAAGTGGACAACAACACCGATACCCTCTCTGCCCTGCGTGGCCGTCGCCACATCAAAGCCGAAAACGGTCGCCCAGGTGAAGGGCGCAAAAAATACGGTCGCAGCGGCAAAGACACCACCGTCACCGTCCCCCCCGGTACGCAGGTGATCGATCGGGAGACCGGTGAGGTGCTCCTTGATCTCGTCGAAGAGGGCACCGTCGTCAAATTCCTCGAAGGGGGCAAAGGGGGCATGGGCAACACCCATTTCAAAAGTTCCACCAACCAGCGCCCCACCTATGCCCAGCCCGGTCTCCCTGGTGAGACCCGTGAGGTGCGGCTTGAGATGAAGATGATTGCCGATGTGGGGTTGGTGGGCTTCCCCAATGTAGGCAAATCGACCCTTATCTCTACCCTTTCCAATGCCCGTCCGCAGGTGGCCAACTATGAGTTTACGACGTTGACCCCCAAACTGGGTGTGGTATCGGTCGGTGAATACGACTCGTTTATGATGGCAGACATCCCCGGGATCATCGAAGGAGCCAGTGACGGACGGGGATTGGGGCTGGAGTTTTTGCGCCACATTGAGCGAACACGGACACTGCTGTTGTTGATCGATGCGACCAATTACCGGGAGATGAAGTATCAGTACGAGATCCTCAAGGAGGAGCTTGCCCGCTACTCTTCTGAGCTCGCTGCACGCCCTCATGCTGTGGCGATCACCAAGATCGACGCCTTTAGCCCTGAAGAAGTGAACGAGAAGACCGAGGGATTCCTGGCGGATCTGGGACTCGCCCCCAACGATGCCCTTGGAAAATTGACGGCTGACCCTGCACTTGAGAGTTACATGCAACCCCGTGAGGAGTGGGAAGCATTTGATGTCAGCGTACCAGTGTTTGTCCTCCCCATTTCGGCCGTGGCGCAAACCAACACCGAAGCGTTGCGCTATGCGCTGGCCGAATCGGCTAAAGCGGAAACGAAAAAGAGTGAAGAGGAGTAACC
>JALVWV010000194.1 GCA_027023145.1 Campylobacteraceae bacterium
CTCGCACTCATCGGTGCGGGGATTCTCTCCTCGATGGGCAAGATGGACATCACCACCTCCATTGCTATTGCCATTGTCGCCAATGCCCTCGGTGACAACCTCCTCTTTTACCTCGCCCGCACCAACAAAGAGGCGGTACAGAAGTACCTCACCAAGCACAAACGCAAAATTGCCTGGACCAACCTTCTCATGCGCCGGTATGGCTGGATGGCAGTGTTCATACAAAAATACATCTATGGCGTCAAAACCCTCGTGCCGATTGTGATGGGACTGACCAAATATGATATGAAAAAGTTTACCATTCTCAACATACCTGCATCCATTGTATGGGGACTTGTGGTGGGGCTGGTGAGTTACTATTTTTCCGATCTCGTCCGGGAGTTGTTTGCCTAAGGCGCTTTGTATTATAATGGTTCATTTCGTGTTAGATAAGGGGAACAAATGGACAAGCTTCAGCAAGAGGGTTACTCAAAATTTCTCACCTCCTATTTTGAAGAGCACCAAGAACTCTTCGATCAACTTTCTCAGGGGCAGCAGCCCGATACGCTTCTGATCACATGCAGCGACAGTCGTATCAATCCGGCACTTCTGCTCAATGCTGAGCCGGGTGAGCTCTTCATTGTCCGGAATATTGGAAACACCGTCCCCCATTACCAACCAAACAAAGGATCAACACAGGCGGCCATCGAATACGCCATTAATGTCCTTGAAGTGAAAAAGATCGTCATCCTCGGACACAGCAACTGTGGAGCCTGTGCCCATCTGTACCATGAGCATGTCGAAGGTGAGCCAGAGCTTCCGCATGTGGATATGTGGCTCAAATACCTTGAACCCGCCAAGAATGCCGCCATGCTGGCCGTGCATGCTGATCCCAGTAAAAATATCTTTGAGATGACCGAAAAACATAATGTAATTATCTCTTTGCGTCGGTTGATGGGGTATCCACAGGTGCAGGAGCGTCTTGTCGAAGATAAAATAGCGATCTATGGGTGGTGGTATGAGATTGGAAGCGGCAAGATAGAAAAATACAACTACGCTACTAACAATTTTGAAGCGGTAATGTAGACAGACGGTGCCCTCAAATTATTCCAAAAAATTCTGCAATGTTTTCAAATAAAGCGGATGACGCACAACCGCACTGTGTGTCGTCCCTCTGAGCACAATTACTTCCGGTTTCTTCCTGAATGCCTTGATGAGATTTTCGCTGCTGACATTGGGGATAGTCTGGTCACCTTTTGCGATGATGACTCTGGTTTGTTCGTCAACAGCGGGCGCAAAATCTTTGCTGGGAAATGGGTCTTTGAGTAACAAGGAGACCGGTAGCCAAGGGTATGCTTTTTTGGCAGCAATGAGAATGCCATCGTAGGGGGTTGTCAGGAGGAGTTTGCCTCCCTGTCGTTTGGCAGCGGTGTAGATGGCCATGCCGGTACCGAGACTGCGCCCCATGATATCGATGGATGTGTGCTTGGGTTTGATTGCATCAAACAGGGTGAGTGCATCAGCGTAAAAAGCCTTTTGAGATGGCTCCCCTTCACTGTTGGCATATCCCCGGTAGCGGACAAAGTAGAGGGTGTGGTGTGGCAGTGCCTTGGACAAGCGCTTGGCGTCGTCCCAGTCACTGGTGGTATTGCCGGGGAAATAGAGGAGTGCTTTGGACTGACCGGGGTTGAGGCGGTCGATCCAAATGCGGGTGTTGGGTGCGACGTTTAGCCAGAACCCATCGAGAGGCTTGGGGTGAGCATCCCGGACGAAGAGGAGATCACGCTGCTTGAGATATATGTAGCCCGCTGCAACAATGTAGAGGATGAGGGTGAGTCCCAGCAGGCGTGCGAGGGCTTTCATGATGACTCCTTAATTATGGGTGGCGTAACCCTTCGACAAATTTTTCGATGCGACGGATCCCTTCGCGGATGGTAACAATGTCGGTGGCGAATGAGAAGCGGAAGTACCCCTCGGCACCAAAGGCCAAACCTGGTACGACGGCGACGCCGTATTGCTCGAGGAGGTCTTTGGCAAATTGCATTGAATCTTGGGTGATGCCTTTGATGTTGACAAACAGATAGAAGGCACCCTTGGGGCGGACGACGCTGAGCCCGTCGATGGCATTCATCAGTTCGGTTGCTTCTCGTGCACGGGATTCAAATGCCTGGCGCATTTGCTCGATCTCTTCGTCTACTTCTCCCAGTAGAGCTGGGATGGCGGCTTTTTGGGTGATGGAATTGATGTTGGAGGTGCTCTGGGACTGAAGGGAGTTCATCTTCTTTACTAGCTCTTTACTCGCGCACGCTAGATACCCGAAACGCCATCCGGTCATAGCGACGGCTTTGCTCAGTCCGTTGACGGTGACAGTACGGCGGTACATATCGGGGCTGATCGAAGCGGTAGAGACAAACTCTGTCCCCTCATAGACAAGCTTTTCGTACATTTCATCACTGACAACCACTACTTTGGTACCTTTGAGCACTTCACCGAGTGCGGCGAGCTCTTCGCGGGTGTAGACCGATCCGGAGGGGTTGGAGGGGGAGTTGAGGATGAGCATCTTGGTCTTGTCTGTGATCGCTTTTTCCAACTGTGCAGCGGAGATTTTAAACCCGGTGCGATCTTCAGTATCGATGATCACTGGTGTACCCCCGGCGTATTTGACCAGCTCAGGATAGGTGACCCAGTAAG
This sequence comes from Campylobacteraceae bacterium, assembly GCA_027023145.1. Classification (GTDB taxonomy): domain Bacteria; phylum Campylobacterota; class Campylobacteria; order Campylobacterales; family Sulfurovaceae; genus S017-3. The sequence goes on from JALVWV010000194.1 coordinate 2,671, forward strand.
GGGCAGGGATGATCACCTCGTCCCCTGCGTCGATGAGCGCCTGAGTGAGGTTAAAGAGCGACTGCTTGGCGCCGTTGCTGACAATGATTTGTTTGGTGTCGTACTCCAAGCCGTTTTCATGCTTGAGTTTGTTCTGAATCGCTTCGAGGAGTTCGGGGATGCCGGCTACGGCGGTGTATTTGGTAAACCCTTCATTGATCGCGTCAATCGCGGCGTCCTTGATCGCTTGAGGGGTGTCAAAGTCGGGCTCACCTGCCGAGAAACTGAGGACATCTTTGCCCTGAGCCCTGAGTTCAGCAGCGAGGGTAGAGACGGCGATCGTCGCCGAAGGGGAGAGGGTCTGAATGCGGTGTGAAAGCATGAAAAAACCTTATGAATGTTTTGATGGAGTGATTATACACTATTTTGGGTTATGTCAGCTCCATCTCATCATTTATCTTTTCCGTTGTCCCGTTGCCTTCGATGGAAAATATGTACGCGCAGTGACTATTTCTTGTAATAGAGGCGATGAATACCCCGTTCATCAGTGGTGGCGATGGAAGCTTCAGTGTGGATGTCGGCATCCATCATTCCTGTAGACCAAGGGTTGCTAGCTTGGGTGCAATTGTAATCCATCAAGATGAGTGTTTGGTTGCCAGTATACGACTCTTCGTCTGTAGAGCTATTGAAAAGAAGCACGAAACGGTTTGCAGTGTAGCCTACAGTTTGGAGAACATAAGAATTGTTCAAAGTGACAGGGAGTGTTGAAGTTTGAGTGATTTTATTTTGGGCGATGTTGTAGTGGTAAACTTTGCGCGAGAGGGTGAAGATGTAGATATTTTTTTTGTCCGGGCTGTTGGCATAGACAATATCCTGAGATGGAAGTGAGAGCAAGGGAGTGAGCCCGTTGGTATCCACACGATAGAGCATCCCTTTTTGGTACTGAATAAGCGTTTGGTTACTTTCGTTATCTGAAATGTTGTAGCTGACATCGGCTGTGATGAGATAATAGGTACCGTTAATCGAGAAATGTATACTGTTTTTTGGCTGGAGGTATCGTGAGTTATTGGCTTCTGGGTAGAGATTGGTTTGGATGTCTTTGATGAGATCTATTTGATGGAAATCGCGAGTATACAGTGTATCTGATACCAGTTCGTTGTCATGCAAGAAGGAGCCTTTTTGGCTGTAAATGTGTTCGATTTTCATAGTATCAAGATTGACATAGCTGAGGTTCGAATCTTCTGTTGTACCTGTGTCATATTCGTCATGATAGTCCACATCGACAAGAAATCCATGCCGATAACGTGCCCGGATGAGAGAGGAAAACCACCCTTTTTGTACTGAGGCAGGCAGCATTTCAGATGCAGAATGAAAAGTATATGTGTTTGTGCCCAAATCGTAGCGGGTCACACCGTTTACGTAATGAGGAGAGAAATAATTGGTGCTCGTTGCATGGGATTCGATCCCGACGACTTGATTGTGCTTACAGTCATAAAAAGGATCATCCAGCAGATCGAGTTTTCTCAGCAGACGATACCTCATCCCCTCATCGTCGTGCTCAAAAAGCAGAGATTTACCGTTGCTTGTGACCATAAAGGTGTGGTCACATTGCTGCACAGGCTCGTTACTGTTGTTGACATCAGCATGATGGATTGATGTAGAGTTGCAAGCGGTGAGTCCGATCCAAAGCAATGAAGTCATAAGAAAAGTTATAATGGATTTGATGGTGCTACCTTTGTGAAAATATTAGCTATTATAACTAGCCAAAACTAAAAATAAAATCAAAATAGCAAGGGTAAAATGAAAAACATCTTCAGAATAGTGTGGTTAACATAATTATTTATCCTATCTCCACCTCCTCATCCATCCCCTCAAACCCAATCATCTCATCTATGAGTGCCTCAGCGGTGCGGGATCCCTGAAAGTAATACGAGACAAGCGTTTCGCCAACAGTCCCGTGGTAGAGGTCGTCCAGGGCTTCGATGTACTCGGCTTTGAGATAAGGGCGGATCGTCTCGAGGTCGCGCAGGATGTCGGTGCGATAGGACTCGGGAGCGCCTGCTCCGTACTCGCGGTCGAGATTTTCACGGTCGATCTCGTCGGCGGCTTCGACCATCGTGCGGAAGATGAAGTCCTCGAAGTTTTTCGCTAGCAGTTGCGCCTCCTCTTCATCTTCAAAGACAAGCCCTACCCTAGGTTCCGCCTCGCTGCCTGTTTCGTAAATCAGGACATAATGGAGTGCTTCATCGATCCCTTTGGCAAACGGCACGAGGGTGTGAGTATCGCTCTGCCAGTAATCCGGGCAGCCACACTCGACGATCTGCATTGGGCTCATCAAAAACAGATCACCTCCGGTGTGGAAAAGGAGCGGAGGGTTCTCGTGGAGGGCGGGGTACACTTCTTTCGCCCAGTCAAAGCCTTCGGGAAGTGGTTCACTATGACCGCCGAGCCAGTCGAGCATGCCGGTTTCATGGAGGCGATGGTAGAGCGGAGGGAGAGTGATGTGGTAATGGGATTCGATATCGGTGGGGGTCATGGGAGTGCCTTGAGTTGTTTTTTAGGTGTTATTATAGGGGATAGAGGTTGAATTAGGAATTAGGAGTGAGTAATGAGGAATTTTGGTATGTGTTGCTTGGTGTGAATTGTAGGGTGTTGTCGGGGGACAGCACCCTACGTGATACAATTGCAAGCGATGTTTGTGGGACTGAAGTCCCAGCCCTTCTTGCAACTGTTTGTGTTGCTATGCTTTTTGGAGCTTTGGCTTCACCTCAACCAACGTGAAGCATATCAGTTGTTGACAATCGTATTACAATGATATATAATATCGCAATACAAATTCAAAAAGGGGTTTGCCATGCATGCACCGAATCAGTTGGAGAAGCAGCAAGTGGGATTGCGGCTGCCAAAGTATATGATTGAGGATGTCGATGAGTTGACGGAGCGATTTTCGCTCAACCGAACGGATATTATCACCGAGGCTTTGCGCAGTTACATTGCTCAACAAAAAGAAAAAATGTTTTACGACCAATTTCGCGAAGGTGTCAGGGAGCTCAAAGGGGCTTTGGATGGGAAGAGAGAAGATCTTGTTACATTAGACGAGTTAATTGATGAGCTTGACGATCATTAGTCTTCCCCGGTTTCAGAGGAGTGCCAAGGTGCTTCACAAGCGGTACCGGAAGATTGGAAAAGATTTATCGCAGTTGCGGAAAACACTGACGGATGATCCTCGATCAGGCATTTCGCTCGGGGACGGGCTGTACAAAATACGCCTCGCCAATCGTTCGATACCGACAGGAAAACGTGGAGGGTTTCGCATCATATATTATTACATTGGGGGCGATGATACATTGTATCTTGTCGAGATCTATGCCAAAAGCGATCAGGAAACCATTAGCGACACCATACTAAAAGAGATACTCGAAGAGGGGGGGATCGTATGACCAAATCCCACTGGACAGATACCGTAACCCTTCTGCTTATCGGCGGAGCATATCTCCTTCCTGCGCCATATCATACGCCGGTGTTGATGGCGGGGTTGTTTGCGTTTTCAGGGGCCGTGACCAATCAGCTGGCGATCCATATGCTTTTTCACCGGGTGCCGGGACTGTATGGCTCAGGGGTGATCGAGAAGAATTTCGAGCAATTCAAGCACTCGATCCGCTCCATGGTGATGACGCAGTTTTTTACCCCCGAGAAGCTCAATGCCTTTTTTGTCGAAGAAGAACAGCAGATCGACCTGGCTCCGCTGGTCGAATCGGCCGATTTCGATCCGGCGTTTGATGCACTCAAAGCCAGCGTCATGGAGTCCAAGCTAGGGCAGATGCTTCAGATGTTTGGCGGCGAAGAGGCACTTGAGCCGCTGCGGGAGACATTTGCCCGCAAACTCAAAAGTGCGGTCGTTGGCATCGTCTCCTCCGAAGCCTTTCGGGCGCAGATGGAGCATCATCTTACTCATTCTTCACTCAGCATGGATCTCATTTCTCGGATCGAGCGGATCGTCACCCGGCGTCTGGAGGAGCTGAGTCCGGCGATGGTCAAGGAGCTGGTCTTTGAACTGATCCATGCCCACATGGGGTGGCTTGTGGTATGGGGCGGTGTGTTTGGCGGACTGATTGGGCTGATTTCGTCGTTGGTGGTGCAGTCATGACACTCGCACACTATATCGACCTTGCCCAACTGTTACCCGAACACCTCGGTACCCATGCGGAGAATCGTGCTCTGGGGCTGGAGCATGCCGATGCCCGTCCGATGGAACAGATCGAAGCATGGCGCAAGAAAAAGGTGGCGCTTCTGGATCCGCCTCGCTGGAGTGAAACTTTTTCTCGGTATCACTACTGGGTCGGATTGATCGGTGGATTGGTCGCTTTCGTGGCGGGTCTCCTTTCTGGGATGACGCTGTTGAGTTACAGTGGCGAAGCACCGGTCAATGTGGTCTATTTTCTGGCACTGGCCGTGGGGGTGCCGCTGGTGACGATGGGTCTCACGCTCATCTCGATGCTGCGAGCCGGGCAGACGCACAACGCACTGGTGCACCTCTCTCCGGCATCGTGGATGGAGAAGATCCTCTCCTTTTTTCCTTCGAGCGGACAGGAGACACTTTCCGATCTCCGACTCAATCCCCGCCTGACCAATTGGCTCGTGATCGAGCGGGCACAGATGATGGCGTGGTGGTTTGCGTTGGGCTTGTTGATCGCACTCCTTGGGGTCGTGGTGACGCAGGATATCGCGTTTGCGTGGAGCACGACTCTCTCGGTAACCCCGGAGCAGTTTCACCGTTTGGTGGGCTGGATCGCTGCACCGTGGAGTGCCTGGCTCCCTTCGGCTGTTCCTTCGGTTGACTTGATCGAGCAGAGTCAGTTCTTTCGCCTCGGCGGCAAACTGGACAACGCCATGATCCACCATGCGGCTCAGCTGGGACAGTGGTGGAAGTTTCTGGCGATGGCGACGCTGGTGTATGCGTTGGGGTTGCGGACACTGGTGTGGATTGTATCCAAAATAGGTCTCAAGCGATCCATTGATGAGGCAGTGATGACCCTCGAAGGGGTGCCGGTATTGCTGGATCAGATGAATACACCGGTTGTGGAGACCGCTGCGCAACAACCAGAGCCTGCGTTTGTTCAGGATTCTGACAGCTATGAGCGAAGAGTGCGTAAGCTGCAATCTTCGTACGATGCCGTGCTGGGCTGGGCGATGGATCCTGAGACGATCCGGGTGATTTTGGACACCTTGCAGATCCAGACCCCGCTGATTGCCGATCCGGGAGGGAATCGTACGTTGGAAGAGGATGCTGGGATTGTGGCGCAGATTGCGAATGAGATGATGCGCATGACGGCAATCCCCCGCAAGATGTGGGGGATGTTTGATGAGATGAGATCAGAGGCTATGCGGGCTATGATCCCCGGAAAAGGGCGCTCGTCGGCAGAAGAGACCCCCTCGCAGGTGGATACGTCAAAAGATGTGCTCATGCTGGTCAAGAGCTGGGAGCCTCCGACGATGGACTGGGTCGATTTCCTCGAGGATCTTGCCGGGGCGGTTGATCGGATCACTGTCGCACCGATAGGGACAGTTGAAGATGGATACCATGCTGCGCCTAGGGATGTTGCTGTTTGGAGTCGGAAACTGCGCCTTGTGGATTTGGAAAAGGTCGTATTATGGCAGCCTTGATCGCCGCTCCTCATCCCCGCTTCGCCGTCGTCGGTCATCCCAACAAAGGCAAGAGCTCCATCGTCGCCTCCTTGGCGTTTGATGATACGGTGCAGATCTCCGATACGCCCGGTACGACGACCCGTACCCGCTCCTTTCCGCTTGCCGTCGATGGGGAGGTGCTGTACGAACTCTTTGATACACCGGGCTTCCAGCGTGCACGGCAGGTGCTGGCATGGCTGGAGGTGCAGGATGCTGGTGCTGATAAACGCCCTGAGGCAGTACGGGCATTCTTGCGTGCGCACCGCGATGATCCGAAATTTGCCGACGAGGTGGAGCTGCTGACCCCCATCATGGAGGGAGCAGGAATCCTCTATGTGGTGGACGGCTCCAAACCGTATGGCGAAGAGTATGAAGCTGAGATGGAGATCCTCCGCTGGACGGGGCAGCCCTCGATGGCATTGATCAACCGGATCGGGACGGAGGATTACAGCACACAATGGGAGGCGGCATTGGGGCAGTATTTTAAACTGATCCGCACCTACGATCCGATGGCACGAGATTTTGACGGACACATCGCGTTGCTCGAAGGCATTGCACAGCTTCGGCAGGAATGGATGCCCTCGGTCAAGCGCTCCATCGCCCTCTTTGAGGCGTACCGGCAGCGCCTTTTGGGGGCGACGGCTCAGAGTATTGCACGTCTTGTGCAGCGCACCATCGCTCATGTCGAGCGGCTTCAATTTGCTTCAGAAGCCCCGACCGACACAGACAAAGAGAAACTCGCCATCCGTTATCAGGAGCACCTGCGCCAACTGGAGCAACGCCAGCAGCGAGACGTGGAGGCGATCTGGCATCATAAACATCTTGACAAGGAGCAATCCACCCTCTTGTTTGACGGTATCGATCTCTTCTCCAAGGAAAGTGCTTCGATCTTCGGCTTGACCCGCAAGGAGATGCTCATCACTGGCATGGCAGGCGGCGCAGCAGCCGGGGTAGGGATCGATCTGCTGTTTGGGGGGACTACCTTTTTGTTAGGAAGTGCGATTGGTGCGGTTGTGGGAGGTGTGGGTGCCTATTGGGGATTTGAGGAGCTCTCGGAGATTCGGATACTGGGGACGACACTGGGCAAACGGTACCTCGAAATGGGTCCGATGACCAACCGAAACTTCCCTTACATCCTCCTCGGTCGCGCCCTCTACCACGCCCACACCGTCGCCTCCCGCTCCCACGCCGTACGGGGGACGGTACGGCTGGCGATGGATGAGACGTTCAAGGATCGGTGGCTGGACGATGACCTTCGGGCGAAATTGGAAACATATCACAAAATATTCCGTTCCGGTGAAGAGCCGGATGCTGAGACGTTCAAAGAGTATGAGGGGCTGATCTACCGAAGTTTGGAAATGTTGTTGTGATGTGAGGCAAAACGGTGGCATACAAACTATTGACCGGCTTGATAATCCTTTTCTTTGTGATGTTTCCCCATTACTCGTGGTACGTTACTCATCCTGATGCGCCGCATGGACTGTTGGAGCATGGTTTTGTCCTGTTTCAGTTTGTGGCCAATCAAACACTCGGAATCGTCCACGAAGCTGGACACGGCGTATGCTATATCCTCTCGTGCCCACAATGGCTCATGGCGGCAAATGGTACGATTTTCCAGCTGATGTTTCCTGCCGGTATCTCATGGTATTATTGGAAGAGAGGGCAGCGCTACTGGGCATTTTTTGCACTTTTCTTCGTCGGTTTCTCTCTTCA
>JALVWV010000195.1 GCA_027023145.1 Campylobacteraceae bacterium
TGTTCGGTCGAGAGGATAGCGAGAATGGCGATAATCTGATCGAGGCTCTTCTCCGAATAGATCCCGATCCGGCTACCACGGGGCAGCTCCAGTGTACGGAGATAATTGGCCACCTGGTTGACCCGCTTGAGGATCTCTCGGTAGGTCAGGTGACGGTGCTCATGCACTAGGGCAATCTTCTCCGGAGCGAAGCGGGCAGCGTTTTCGAGCAGGGCGCGGACAGTGTTGACGGTCATGGGAGCTCCTTTTGGGTCAAGTTCAGGTCACATCGGGGGTCGTTGTATCTGGAGGCAGGACTTCCGTCCTGCCGGACGGGACTGAAGTCCCTGCTCCTGATTGGGAATACTCATACGTCCAGACAGCGTAATCCCGGTCGATCACGATACGGGGCATTTCGTGAAAACGGAGGATCTTGGCATAGAAGAAGTGGACGACCCGCTCCACATCCTCCTTGCCAAGTACCTTAGTAATCCCGCCGGTGAAAACCACAGAGTTGAGGTTTTCCAAATGAAGCTCGACGTAATCGGCATGGTGGCGGGAGACTTTGTACAGCACGAGGAAGATCGCTAGCTGCATGAGCACCCGCGTGGCCGCCTCACTCTCCTCTTCGAGGATCGATTCAGTCACACCAAGGTGACCGAGGAGTTCGTAGACGTATTCGTTGTGGCGGGCGGTGTAGACGAGGGATTCGCGCGATTTGTAGACGCCGAGCTTTTTGAACACCAGCCGGTCATACCCCCCCTCGGTCACCAGCCGATCGCGGACGAGGTCGCGGCTGTAGTGGATATCGGTCGTCGCTCCGCCAATGTCGATGAGGACAAACGGATCGACCACATCGAGACGGGTATGGATCCGCGCAAGGGATCGGTTGACGATGTAGGGGGTAGAGTAGATTTGGTTGGCAGTGATGGCGTAGAGTTCTTTGATATCTTCTTTGCCCATGATGTCGGCTTGATAGAGGTCGGTGAGGTAGGTCTTAAGCTGCGACTCCTCCATCCGCAGCTTGCCGTCAAGGATATTGTCCAGCACCACAAGGCCGGGGATCGCATCACTCAGATACTCGCGATCATCCACACTCCCAGCATAGACGATGTTTTGGTAATTGATCTGGGAGAGAAAGGCAATCAGACGCTCATCAAACTGCCCCCCGGCTCCATCAATCGCCCCAACCAAAATCACCACATCAATCACCCCGCCGGAGATCGGTGTGTTCTCAATATCGCGGTAGAGAACCGTGTCGATGATGTTGATCCCGGAGTTGTAGGCGATGTTGGTGGCGTATTTGAGGCTGAACGATCGGCTCAGCCCGATGATAAGGGTGCTCAAGCCCCCGTTGGCCGAACTGCAGATACGGATCTCCTCGGAAGCATGGCGGTCGATCTGTGCGCCGCACTTGGCACGCAGATCCTCATGGATGGGACGGGAGAAATCGCGAAAATGGTGCCCGATCACCCCGTCTTCGCAGACTTTAAAGTAGGTACTTCCGATATCAAACAGCAGATGACTCATAGCATGATCCCTATATCGCGGATGATCTTGTCCACTACCCGCTCCCCTTCTGGTAGAGCAATCCGGGAGCGCTCATAGTCAAACGAAGCATCCGATAGCGGTAACTTGCCCCGATCGTAGATGCGGATATTGCCCTGCGGATCGCGGACGGTGATCACTTCGTTGGCGTTGATGATGTGGGGGGAGAAGGGGATCTCGATGCGCCCCTTTTTGATGGCGTTGAACACTTGCCGCCAGAGGGTATCAGCTGGTTCGTTGAGCACTGCTTCCATGATCTCATGCACCATCCGCTCCAGATGCTCCTCCTCCTCGGCATCCCCCACCATCGGTAGCCCCCGGAGCATCCCCAGCGTGTACTGCACACTTGAGACGGCGCGGGCGTTGGCCTCTTTGGTCGGGATACCGAAGGCTTCGTTGCGAGTCTTGGTGATGATCTTATCCGCTCCCACCATCGCAGCGATCACGGTGGCGGTGGTGATGAGCGCATCGGAATTCTCCTTGTCGTACGGGAAAGCCCCCATCCACTGGTGATAGACGAGATTGACCTGCGCTTCGGTGTGGCCGAACCGGTCGGCATAGTGGCGGGCGAGTTTCTTGAGGACGTTGGAGGTGACGATGTCCTGCGTGACTGAGCCGCTCTGGGAGAAGCTCACTGAGAACGACGTGACCCCCTCTTCGAGTGAGAGGAGCATCTCGATGATCTGGATCACGATGACGATCACCGGAGGCTGGAGGGTTGCCGAGAGGGGGCCAAACG
>JALVWV010000196.1 GCA_027023145.1 Campylobacteraceae bacterium
GGATGGGACATGTAGGTGGCGATGGCGGCATGTCGGTAGGGTTTGCCGTGCAAAACCCGCATGGTCGATGCGACAGCCGGGCGGATGTGCTCGTGGTTGAGTGAATCGGAACCGGCGACGATGATGCTCGCTTCGGGGAGGTGACATGTTTCATCCTGATTACCGGAAAAGCCTGCTTTTTTGAGGAGTTTGGCATAGGGTTTGACGAAAGGGTGTTTGAAATCTTTGTCGATCACCAGAATGAGGGTGATGTCGGATTTGAGTGAGTGGATCGGTTCGGTAGAGAGTGTTATTTTCATAGTGAATGACCTTGAGATGATGTTGAAGTAAAGTATAGCAAAACCACGGTTAGAGCGTCGTTTTACTCAGCAAGACCGAGGCGGTAGCCGGAGCGTTTGATGTTTTGGATAAGCTCAGGGGTGGTGCGTTTGCGCAGACGATAGATGAGGGCTCGGAGGGAATCGTCGGAGAGATCCAGCCGCTCCATGAGGGCTTCTTTGTCCAGTGTCCGGTGGCGCTCATTGGCGAGTAAATAGAGAAGAGCTTGTTCGTGTGCGGAGAGGTCAATGGGATGTCCGTTCCGTTCGAGGCGCTGCGTATCCATCTCGTAATGGTATCCGTCGATGAGAATCAGGGTTTGTGCTTGTGCGGGATGGGAGGGGCTGCCGAGCAGGCGTGTAGCGGCGAGCTTGAGGGTGGCGGCGATCTGTTTGGGGCGGTAGGGCTTGAGGAGGTAGGCAAACGCTTCAGCTTCGGCGGCATAGTCGGTCATCTCCTCGTCCGAATAGGCGGTCGCAAAAATGATGAGGATCTGCGGATAGTCCCGACGGATCTCCAGCGCAAACTCTGCCCCGCTGAGTGGCCCGTCGATCATGATGTCCATAAACACCACATCGATGGTTTTGGTTTGGAGGATTGTGCGGGCTTCTTGGGCACTCTGAGCGGTTGCACTTACCCTGAAACGGGGATCATCATGGATAATGGCGGTGAGGTACTCAGCGGGGATCACTTCATCTTCGACGATCAGGACACGGTAGGGGGGTTCTCTCATGTTGACTCCTTATCGCGGGGGAATGTAAGGGTGTAGCAGAGATTCTCTTCACACGTTGTGATCAGCTTGCCACCCAGCTGTCGTGCCGTCAAGCGGATCAGCGAATACCCAAAACCTCTCTTCAGTTGATTCGGATCGGTTGTGCCGCTGTCGCAATATTGGAGGCGGTAGCTGTCGGTTTGGTTGGCAAATGTGATGTTGATATAGATGCGTCCGTCAGGCTTGGCGGCGTATTTGAGGGAGTTGGTCATCATCTCGTTGATGAGGATTCCCAGATGCATCAAGGTGTTGATTCCGAGCTTTACTGGGGTTATGGAGTATTGCAGGTCTACCGGCACCTCTTCCCCCACCGTATCGATCAGGCTACGTGTGAGTAGTTGAAGATAGGTGCGGGTATCGAGGCTACCGAGGGTGTCGCTGCGGTAGAGGATGTTGTGCAGCAGAGCGATCGACTCGATCCGGTGGCGGTTTTGCTCGAGGATGGTTTGGGCGGTCGGATCGATGGGACTTCGGGATTGGAGCCCGAGGATGGCGGCGATGAAGTTGAGGTTGTTTTTGACCCGGTGGTGGATTTCGTGCAGGAGTAGAGTTTTTTCCCGGTTGGATTGCTCGAGGCGCTTGAGGGACTCTTTGATGGCAAAATGGTAGAAAAACCCGAAGGAGATCATGAAAAAGTGTGCCAGACCGTAGCCGATCATGTATTTGTTGTTGTGGAGGAAGGGGTTGTCCGGATCGTATACGGCTGCTGTGACGAGAAAGGCGATGAGGAGAAGGTAAAAGAGTGTCAGATTGAGTACGATCAGGCGGGTGGGCAGTGCGATAAAAGCAATCAACGGGATAAAGACGGCAAAGATCAGATCGAAATCGACCCGATGGACATAGAGAAAGACAAACTCGATCGAGGCGGCGATCCAAAAAAGCTGTACGGCAGCGACACTGGCATTCCGGGTTTGCAACACACGCCAAAATGCCAATCCAGCCGATGCACCGTAGATGAGATCAATAAGGACATCGATGTGATTGCCGATAAGATAATCCGACACTGATGCGATCAGCGCAGCCGAGATAATGGTCATAAATGCCCCGTAGATAAAAAGATTACGGTAATGAATATCCCGGATAATTTTCTTCCACTGCACAGGTGACCTTTGAGGTTTAATGGCGGAATGGTGTACTGCTATTGTACTCAAAGGATCGAGGAAAATCAAGGTATGCTTCCTCTCAGGGTGTCGGATTCCAGTCGATCATATCGTGGGTACCGCTTTCGGTACCGTCGGTGATCCAGGCATGGGCTTCGGTTTCGTTGATAAAGGCCGGGAAAAGAACGGTATGGTTGGCTGTGGCAGGGCGTGTTCCCCATCCCAATGAACCGTCGGTACCGGGATAAATATCTTTGATCATGTGGGTTCCGGCAGCCGTGCCGTCGCTGATCCACGGTTCGTAGCCATGTATACTGTCATCGGCACCAAAATAGAGATGCCCCTCCCAGGCAAAGAATCCATCAGGCCAGGAACCATCTGCTCCTAAAACAATGTCTTTGACCATAGTGGTGCCCGATTCGCTCCCGTCGCTTTTCCATAACTCTTTTCCGTGTGTATCGTCATTGGCAGCAAAATAGAGCGTATCACCCATTGCCGTGAGATGATCCGGATAGGAAGCGCCGGTGCCGCTGCGAATATCTTTGACCATGGTGGTACCCGCTTCGCTCCCGTCGCTTTTCCACAACTCGTGTCCATGGGCACTGTCCATAGCCGTGAAATAGAGTGCATTGTCGGTGACCATCAGATTGTCCGGATATGAGCTAGAAGCTCCGTTTTGGATATCTTTGAAGAGTCGGGTACCGGATTCGGTGCCGTCACTGACCCAGAGCTCTTCGCCGTGTGTGCCGTCGTCGGCTACAAAATAGATTTTGTCCTGATAGACTCTCAGCAAATCGCCGTTTTGCCAGAAAGAGCTCTGCGATCCGGATAAAATATCTTTGACCATGTGGGTGCCCGCTTCGGTACCGTCACTCACCCAGAGCTCTTCACCGTGGCTGCCGTCATCGGCACTAAAATAGAGTTTGCCGTAGTAGGGTACCAGTATGTGATTTGCCCAGTGGGATCCGAAGCCTCCATCAATGCCACTACGGATATCTTTGACCATGTGGGTGCCCGCTTCGGTGCCGTCACTGACCCAAAGTTCGTTCCCATGAATACCGTCATTGGCGATAAAGTAGCAGTGACCATTCAATGCCGTGAGTTTTTGGGGGTTTGAGCTTTCGTAGCCGCTTCGGATATCTTTGACCATGTGGGTGCCTGCTTCGGTGCCGTCACTTGTCCAGAGTTCGCGTCCCGAGATGCCGTCATCGGCGTTGAAGTAGTAACGGTCGGTGATCTTGAGGATATCTCTGGCCATGTCGGATAAATAGAACCGGTGGCGGGATGAGCCGGTTCCTTCACTGAGTCGGGCCTGGTCGGTGCCGGATGCGCTGCCGTCGGTTGTCCACAGTTGCCGTCCGTCTTCGTGATTGTTGGCTCCAAAATAGAGTCTGCCTCCCCGTTCGATGAGCCGGTCGATCTGGGCATCCTGTACATCGGGTGCAATCTCACGGACGATTTGGGTCAGGGCACTGGCACCGTATGATTGGTAGAGTTCTTCCCCGTGAGCATCGTCACTGGCGGCAAAATAGAGTACATTACTGTACACATGCAGGGCATGGGGATAGGATCCATCGGCACCTGGACGGATATCCTCAACAAGATCGGCATTGCCGACGGTGCCGTTGGATTGCCATACTTCTTTTCCACGTGTTCCATCATTAGCTATAAAATAAAGCATACTGCTTCCCAGGGCGACGAGATCGGATGGATATGAACTTCCGGAGCCTGCTTTGATATCGGCGACCATCACCGTACCGGCGGATGTGCCGTCGCTTTTCCAAAGCTCCACTCCATGTGTGCCGTCATCGGCAGCGAAATAGATCGCATTGCCCATGACGGTCAGATGCTCAGGCCGGGAGCCTGCAGAACCGGGATGAATATATTTGACGCCATAAGTGCCGCCGGGCGTCCCGTTACTGCGCCAGAGTTCACTGCCGTTGATGCCGTCATCGGCGGTAAAATAGAGTACATTGTTCATGACGGTCAGTTCACTGGGATATGAACCGTTGGAGCCAGAGGGATCGATGTCATAAACCATTTGTGTATTGACACCGGATCCATCGGTTTTCCACAGTTCGCATCCATGGGTGCCGTCATCAGCCGAAAAATAGAGCCAGCCGTTCATCGGTGTCAGGTGCTCTGGATAGGATCCTTCGGTTCCAGGGTTGATAATGGTGACAATTGACATTACCGTGCCGTCCCATCGAAACAATTCATTACCAACAGTGGTGTTGCTGGCTGAGAAGAAGAGGATGCCATTGGCCACGGTCATCTCATCGATCCAACTGTTGCCGTCGCCGGTTTCGATCTCATGGACGAGATGAGTTCCGCTCTCGGTACCGTCGCTGACCCAGAGCTCCTGTCCGTGGGTGCCGTCGTTGGCGACGAAGTAGAGTTTGCCGTTGTACTCGGTCATCAGTTTGATGGCTGATCCGGATGTACCGGGGTGGATGTCCTTGATCATGCAGGTTCCGGCTCCGGTTCCGTCGGTTTTCCAGAGTTCTTCTCCATGGACATTGTCGGATGCGGCAAAATAGAGCACCGTACCGATCGTGAGCCTTGATCTCCTCGCACTGTTGTCGTAGGGTAGGGCGTCGTAACCGTTGAGGTTGATGTCCTTGAGGAGACGGGTATGGGATTGGGTGCCGTCGGTGAGCCATGGCTCGACACCGTGATCCGCAGCGTATTTGAAAAAGAGTGTCCACTGCCGGATGTGCAGCGTCACATCCCGTGCGATTGTGTGGTTGCCGTCGCTGACGTGCACGGTAAAGGCGTAATCGGTTTGATCCTTGTACATGGGAGAGGTATCGAACGTCACTTTTCCTCCGGAATCGATGCTGAGTTTACCACTGTCGGTGCCGCTGAGTGTGTAGGTGAGGGTATCCCCGTCCTCATCGGTCGCATGGAGTGTAATGGCATCGGTTTTCCCCTCATCAATGGTCTTTTCATGCACATCGCTGTCAAAGACCGGTGCGTGGAGATTGGTGGTGTTGGTGTCCGTTGGAGGTTTTGTTTTTCCTCCGCACCCTGTGACGTTTGCCATCCCTGCTATCAGCAGTATTGCCATGCTGCACTTTTTGATGATGTTTTTCATCGTAGTCTCCTTTTTTCGGGTTTGGTATCAAACCTTTTTCCATACTATACTCTCCCATTGTGACGCGAGAGTGACGTTTGGAAAAAGTGAGAAGTGAGAGGTGAGAAGTGAGAAGTGAAATTGGATGGTGGGTGGGGACGCGACTTCAGTCGCGTAGTTGGTTGATAGTGGATGGTGGATGGCGAGAAGGGGCTGGGACTTCAGTCCCACATAGAGAAGTAGAGATTGAAGTCCTCGAAATATCGCTATGTCACTATCTCCTCAGACGCCCATCCCCATCGGGGATGGTGGGGATGAAGATAGAAGATGAAAGGTCAATCCTTGATACAGCGGACAGGTTTTCCATGAGCACGGTAGCCATTGGTATATGCAGATGCATCTACAGAAGCAATACCTATATATGCTCCTCCAGTACCCCCATCCTCATGCAACAACCACATACCACCCCACGTACCCTGACGATAAAGGGCAGCAGTATTTCCAACTCGATAACCTGCCGAAGGCAGCTTCAGGAAAGAGTTAAAAGCATTGACCCTTCGGTCGTCATCGTTGCCGGGTTTTTGTGTACTGTTTTTGTCAATCTGCGCACTATCGTCGTCAAGCAACTCCGCTTTCATCTCATCAAGAGTCGCTACCCGGAAGCCGACCGGACAGACAAACGAACCGTCGGTCTTGGACCAGTTGGCGATCCGTTGGCTGCCGTTGGCATCCAAGCTATCAATTACCCAGTCACGACGAGAACTGTTGTCATCTGTGATAAAGTTGCCGTGTTCCACAAAGGCAATATCGGTTGCCAGCGTAGCGGTAGTGCCGCTGAGTGGATCCTCGTGCCCGTCGAAGTTGCGACCCCATTGGTAATAATCCCCATAACAGGCCACATCGTTGTACGCCGTGCAGACGCGGGCAGCTCCGAGGTTGCGATCGAGGAAGATCTTGCCGGTGTAGGGGGACTTGACGGCTCCATACGTGGTGCCGTTGGCGGTGATACTGAATGCCGTCACCGTAACGGTACGGGTAACACTTGCACTGTTGCCAGCACTATCAGTAGCGGTATAGGTGAGGGTATAGGTTCCCGGTGTATCGGTATCGACATTACCACTGACGGTGACGGTGATATTTTCATCCACATCATCCGTGGCCGTCGCTCCCGGATCGGTAAAGGTCTCGAACTGAACAAGACTCATGATTGTATCCCCGGTGAGAGAGACGGTCGGAGCTGTCGTATCGGCCACAGCGGTGACGGTAACTTTCCGGGTCTTGGTAGCGGTGTTCCCGGCTGCATCGGTGGCGCTATAGGTGAGGGTATAGGTTCCGACCGTACTCGTATCTACACTGCCGCTCACGCTCACCGTGACATTGCCATCCACATCATCGACGGCCGTGGCACCTGGATCGGTAAAGGTTGCTCCCTGAGCGACACGCATAGTGGACGCACCGTTGAGGGTGATCACCGGAGCCGTCGTATCGGCTCCACTTCCACATGCCGTGATCAGCACGGCAACCATGGCCACTGTGAGCCATTGCATCCATTTGATGTTATGCATGATAGCCTCCTTTTTGTTTCAGATACTGATATGATACCATATCTTTATGGCAAAAAAATGTCAAATAGAGAAAAAGGTGAAAAGTGTGCGAAGAAAATTACTCGACAACCATTTTGTGGTAATTTTTGATTGGCAATTTTTAATGGATCATTGGTAAAAGGGGACGCGACTTCAGTCGCGTTTATTCAAAATCGAGCATCTCCTTCGCCTGGATCATATCCTTGTCCCCCCGGCCGGAGAGGTTGATGAGGATGGTTTTACCGGAGAGGGCTTCGTGGGGCATTTTTTTGAGGTATGCCACGGCGTGGGAGCTCTCGAAGGCGGGGATGATTCCCTCGCGTTGGCTGAGCCAGACAAACGCATCGAGGGCTTCGGTGTCGGTGATGTGATCATACGTGACGATGCGCTCGTCTTTGAGGTAGGCGTGTTCCGGGCCGATGCCGGGGTAGTCGAGTCCGGCACTGATGGAGTGGGCTTCGAGGATCTGGCCGTCGTCGTCCTGGAGGAGATAACTCATCTGGCCGTGCAGCACGCCCGGTGCTCCTTTGGCGAGGCTTGCACCGTGTTTGGAATCCAGCCCGAGGCCGCCTGCTTCGATCCCGATGCACTCGACACTCTCGTCTTCGAGGAAGTGGTTGAAGATTCCGATGGCGTTGCTTCCACCGCCGATGCAGGCAATCACTGTGTCCGGGAGGGTACCGGCGGCTTCCTGGATCTGGGCGCGGGCTTCCCAGCCGATGATCGACTGGATGTCGCGGATCATCATCGGGTAGGGGTGAGGGCCGGCGACGGTGCCGATGACGTAGAAGGTATCCCGCGCATGGGTGACCCAGTGGCGAATCGCATCGTTCATGGCGTCCTTGAGGGTACGCGATCCCGACTCGACAGCATGGACCTTGGCTCCGAGGAGCTTCATCCGAAAGACATTGAGTTCTTGACGGGCGACGTCTTTGGCACCCATGAAGATCTCACACTCCAGCCCGAAGAGGGCTGCGACGGTGGCCGTGGCGACCCCGTGCTGCCCCGCACCGGTCTCGGCGATGATCTTTTTCTTGCCCAGACGCTTGGCGAGGATCGCCTGAGCGACGGTGTGGTTGATCTTGTGTGCTCCGGTGTGGTTGAGGTCTTCGCGCTTGAGGTAGATGCGGGCATCGAGTTCGTCGGAGAGGTTCTCAGCATAGTAGAGAGGGCTGGGGCGGCCGACGTAATGCTGATAATAATCATGCACCTGCCCCCAGAACTCCGGATCGAAGCGGACTGCTTCGTAGTCGGCTTTGAGCTGCTCGAGGACAGGCATGAGGGTCTCGGGGACGTAGCGACCGCCGTAGGTGCCAAAATGCCCGAGATCATCAGGATCGTAGGGGGAGGGTTTGGGGATATAGTATGTGTCGGTTGTGTTCATGGTGCGGCCTGTTTTTTGTTGGGGATTATAACAAAAAATTAGAAATTAGAAATGAATGTACCGGACATTAAGGATAATTTCTATACGTTATCGCATACGTTATACAGGAAAAAGATATGATCGAACGTTTGTATGCCAAATCGTTGTTAAGTTTTCCAAATGTGGAGCTGGAGTTTTCTCCAGGGCTGGTGGTGTTCAGTGGCCCCAGCGGTGCGGGCAAGTCGGTGTTGATGGGATCGGTGCTGGCCGGGTTTGGTCTCTCGGAGGGGCTGGCGGAGCTGAGTGAGCTGGAGATCACACGACCCGAGGGGCTTGTGAGCGCACTGTATGATCTGGAAGAAACTCCTGTCATTAAACTGATCAAAAAAACTTCTCTGCGCTGCTACCTTGATGGTCAGTCGATCCCTCGCCGAGGGCTCAAAGAGCTTTTTGCTCCGTATGTGCACTACCTGAGCGTCCGGGATCGGGGTGGCTTCGAGAGTGAGCGGCTCATCGGGCTGATTGATGGGGCGTTGGCGGTGACGGATGCTGCATTTGTCACTCAAAAAGAGACGTACCAAAACCGCTACGCGATCCTGCGCGAAAAGGAAACCGAGTTAGAGGCGATTCTCCAGAGTGAGCGGGAACTGGCCGAACGGATCGAGTTTGCCACCTATGAGATCGAGAAAATTCGTGCGATTGACCCGCAGGAGGACGAACTCGAGAGTCTTATGGCGACCAAGCGTCAGCTCTCCCGGATCGAAAAGATCAACGATGCGCTCAGTCGTGCTGAGGGGATCTTCGCTGCCGAGGGGGCAGTGGAAGAGCTCTTCGGGTTGCTGGAAAAGGACGGCAGCTACTTTAGCGATGCGATGAACCAGCTAAGATCCGATATGGAAGCGAGCGAACAGCTGGCGGAGGAGCTGGCTGAGACCGATGTCGAAGCCGTTCTCGACCGCCTCGAAGCGCTCAACGGCCTCATCAAGCGCCACGGATCGATCCCCGAAGCACTGGCCTATCTGGCCGACAAAGAGGCAGAATTGGCCGGCTATACCCACATCGAGGAGGATAAGAGCGCTCTGGAGGCTTTTATTACTGAAGAGACGGACGCGCTCAAGGCTTTGTCCGGAGAGATCAGCACCCTGCGCCGTGCCAAAGCTGATGAACTGGCAGAGAAAATGTCCGAGTATCTCCACGATCTCAAGCTCCCGGCGGTTTCATTCCTCTTCGAGACCACCGAACTGAGCGAGACAGGGAACGACCGGATCGATCTGGAGCTGGCCGGATCGACCACCGCGACGCTTAGCGGCGGCGAGCACAACCGTCTCCGTCTCGCCCTCATGGCTACCGCCCTCTCTTCAGGTACACGGGGGCAGGGGGTCGTGATCCTCGACGAGATCGATGCCAACGTCAGCGGCGACGAGAGCATCGCCATCGCCCGCATGATCGCCGACCTCTCCCGCGTTTACCAGGTCTTTGCCATCTCCCACCAGCCCCATCTGGCCGCTCAGGCCGATCAGCACATCCTCGTGACCAAATCGGGTGACGTCAGTCATGCTCAGGAACTCGACAGTGATGGACGCGTGCAGGAGATCGCCCGGATTGTTGGTGGTGAGACGGCGGATGAAGAAGCGGTGGCTTTTGCGCGGAAGTTGTTGCGCTCGTAACCTGTGAGAAGGTGCGCTGTATCAATAAAAATACCCCATTGGCAGAGCCACACACTTCTCGTTAATATGTAGCACGTTTTTTCCCATATAAAAGACGATACCCAAAACATCTTTCGATGATTTCTTTTGATACTCCACAATATGCCTAAAGTCATCTTTGCTCACTCTGGTTGAAGATTTTACCTCAACAGCTATCATTCTATTTTGACGCTCCAAGATAAAATCTATCTCTTTTTTATCATTGGTGAGGTAGTGGTAGATTTTGGTATCATCTATAGCAAAACTACAATGTTTGAGCAACTCATTAAAGACAAAAGTTTCTACCAGTGCCCCTTTATACCGAGAGTTTTCAAATGCTTCTATGGAGTAGATGCCCAAGAAATAACTCATCAGCCCTGTGTCGTTTAGAAATATCTTTGGTGACTTGACAAACTGCTTTCCGATGTTTTCAAAAAAAGGTCGCAATGTATGGAGCTGAAAAGTCTGCTCCAAAATGACCAGATAGTTTTCACAAGTCTCTATTCGTACTCCTACCTCTTTGGCTAGTTTTGATTTATTGAGCAAAGAGGTGCTCCGTGGAGCAATGATATTGACAAAACGATAAAAGCTGTCTATATCTCTAAACTCCCCCAAATTACGGGCATCACGCTCTATGTAAGTGCTCACATAAGAGGAAAACCAAAGTTTTTTCTCCAGTGGAGTTTTTAAATTTTGCACATCAGGATAGCCACCCTTTAAGATAGACTCTACCACACTATTGGTCTCTACCTCAGTAGTGCTAAAGTCATGGACAAAGAGTTTATCTACTATGTTTTCATTCGGTTTTTTCGTCTTCTCTTTTGCGCTCAATGGGTACAAGTCTATCTCTATAATACGACCTGCCAATGTATCCTTGGCCTGTTTCATATCTAAAATATTAGCAGAGCCTGTCAGCAAAAAATCCCCATTATTTCGTTTTTTATCCACGTATGTTTTGATGGCTTCTAAGAGCTCTGGTACCTTTTGTATCTCATCAATGGTAGCAGGCTTTGGTAGTGCTTCCACAAATCGTACAGGGTCATCTTTGGCATTAACGCGTGTAGAGACATCATCTAAGACAACATAATTTTTTCGTATCTCCATAGCCAATGTCGACTTGCCCACCTGCCGTGCACCTTTGAGCAACACAACAGGAGAAATCTTAAGTGCCGTCTCCAAGATAGGTACAATGCTTCTTTTTAGCATAATCAATGCCTTATTGGATTTGTATTTTGTAAATTATACTATTATAATAGTTAAAATTATGCTATCTTGGCAATATTTTTAGAGATTTTGTGGATTTTCTGTTTATGTATGTTTTTTCCCTCGTTCCGCATCTCCTGATGCGGAATGCATACCAAACTGCTGACAACCCAAAACCTCCTGGAGATACGAAAACACGAAGCAAGGAATCCTGCCGTTTTATGCCACCTCTTCAGCAGCGTGAATCGTCTCGAAAACGCTCCGTTTCTTTTTGGCAACGTTGTAGAGGTCGTAGCTGTTCTGGAGGTTGAGCCAGAGTTCGGGGGAAGTGCCGAAATATTTTGAGAGCCTCAGTGCCATTTCGACGGTGATGCCTCTTTTTTGATTGACCAGTTCATTGATCGCGCGAAACGATGTGTGAAGTGCATCTGCCAGTTTGGTCTGCGTGATACCCATGGGGATCAAAAACTCCTCTTTGAGGATTTCTCCGGGATGGGTGGGTGCTCGCTGTAACTCTATCATGGTCTCTCCTTCTACTTTCAGTGATAATCCACTATCTTGACATCATAAGCATGGTTGTCTTCAAATCTGAAAATCACCCTGAATTGCTTGTTGACCCGTATGGAATAGTATCCTTTCAAGTCGCCTTTCAGCCCCTCGAGTCTGTTGGCCGGAGGGATTTTCAGGTCATTCAGATCACGGGCATTGTTCAAATAGTCCAATTTTCGCAATGCTACTTTTTGGATATCCGGAGGCAGTGTCCTGCTCCTCCCTGTGGTATAAAATGCTTTACACGCTTTGTCCTGAAAACTTTTGATCATATAACACTATAACATATAGTGTTTTAATAGTCAAGAGGTTGACATTTTTTGAACCTATGATGGTATAATAGCGCAACAAAAATGACAACCATCACACAAGGAGCTCTCCATGATCGTCGATACCCATATCCATCTCGATGATGCGCGGTATGTTGAAGATCTCAACACAGTGCTGGAGCGGGCGCGGGAGGCGGGGGTGACCCGGTACATCATCCCGGCGGCCGATCCTGAGACGTTGCCGCGTGCGGTGGAGTTGGCGGAGCGGTATGAGGCTATCTATTTTGCCGTTGGCGTTCACCCGGATGAAGCCGACCGGTATGATCGTGCGGAGCAGGAGCGCTTCATCGAGCATCCCAAGTGTGTCGCGGTTGGGGAGATTGGGTTGGATTATTATCGCCTGCCCGATGATCCGGAAGCAGCTGAGCGGATCAAAAAACTCCAGCACGAAGTGTTTATCGATCAGATCGATCTGGCCAATACCTATGGCAAACCCATTATCGTCCACATCCGCGACGCCAGCCGCGATGCACAGGCGGTGCTCGAAGCCCATGCCGGAGAGCAGGGCGGGGTGCTCCATTGTTTCAACGCTGACCATGAGCTGCTCTCACTGGCTGAGCGGGGGTTTTACTATGGGATCGGTGGGGTGTTGACGTTTAAAAATGCCAAGAAACTCGTCGAAGTCTTCCCCCGCATCCCTGAAGATCGTCTTCTCATCGAGACCGACGGCCCTTACCTGACGCCCCACCCGTATCGCGGAGAGCGGAATGAGCCAGCTTACTGTGCTTTGGTCGCGGAGAAGATGGCGGAGCTGGGCGGCATCCCGCTGGCAGCAATGCAGGGGATGTGCCGTGAAAATACCACGAGACTCTTCGGAATATGATACGGCGATGGTTGCTTGGGGTGTTGATCCTCTCGGGGCTTCTAAGCGCCAGCCATCTGGCGGATGTATACCCAAGCTATCGCTATGTAATGGAGAAACTCGACATTGATCCTTCGTACATTGACAACCCCCAGTTTGTCGCATTTGTCCGAAAAAACGAAGCCAAATATCGCCGCTTCTATACCCATTCAATCCAGCGGGGAGCGAAACTGATCCCCACCTTTACTGAACTGCTGCTGAGCAATGGTCTGAGCCACTTGTTTGTCTACCTCTCGATGACCGAATCGGGCTTCAAGACGTACGCCAAATCCAACAAGAGTGCTGCCGGGTTGTGGCAGTTTATGGCCGCTACGGCGCGGACGTACAATCTGCGTGTCGATCGCACAATCGATCAGCGCTACGATCCCATCGCCTCGACCCAGGCGGCAATGCGCTACATCAACGCCCTTTACAAAAAATTTGGCAAATGGTACCTCGTGATGATGGCGTACAACTGTGGGGAAGGGCGTCTGGCACGATCGATTCAGCGGGCAGGGACGAATGATTTCGCGACGTTGATGGATGACCGCCGCCGCTTCATCCCGTCCGAGACACGAGACTACCTCAAGAAGATCATCCTTCTGGCCATGATGGGCGAGCACATCGTCGAGAGTAAAAAACCCGAAGAGAAAAAGATCAAACGTAAAATCATCGATGGTAAGACCTTTGTCAACGTCGTGGCGGGCACCCGGATCGCCGATTTGCTCAAGATACTTGACATGAGCTTGCTTGAGTTTACAGCGATGAACCCCCAGATTACAACCGATCGGATCCCTGCCGATGCTTTCCTTGTCCAGATCGCGATTCCGGCCGAGAAATTACAACGGTTTCACGATCACTATGCCCCGCCGACGCTGCAACAGATCTACCGGGACAAGGGCTACCGCCGCCTCATCGCCCATGTGGTACGTGCTCATGAGGATCTCGGTGCCATTGCCCGCCGATACCATGTCACTCCACTGGAGCTGATCATCGCCAACGAACTCCCCCGGGCACAGCTAACCCCAGGGCAGTTGCTGATGATCCCGGTGACCGAAGCGTGGTATCAGCGCCATCGGTACGACAGAAGGTGATGCCGCTTCAACCCGGTTTAAAGAAAAAGAAGCCATAATTCATATTAAAAAATGAAAGAGGCGGGAATGTTTCAGAAAACCATGGGATTTTTTGTAATCGCGTTGATGATCTCTTTGGTACTTGGAGGGTGCTCACAGCGGGAACCCTTCGCCACAGCGCATACCTCCAAAGCCCGCCATAAAGCCACCATGCGTACGTATCGTGTCCGGGGGCGTACCTATCGGCCGACGTATGTGAGCGTCGGGGATACGCAGCGGGGTATTTCGAGTTGGTATGGTCCCAATTTTCACGGGCATTATACCAGCAACGGTGAGGTCTACAATATGTACAAAATGACCGCTGCACATAAGACCTGGCCGATGGATACTATTGTACGTGTCAAAAATCTCGACAATGGTCGCAGCGTCATCGTCCGGATCAACGACCGGGGGCCGTATGTCCAGGGGCGGATCATTGACTGTTCGTATGCTGCTGGCAAGAAGCTGGGACTGGATCGCAGCGGAATAGCGCATGTCAAACTTACAGTGCTTGGGTTTGCAGGCAAAGTGTTTAAGCCCCATCCAAAAGAGAAACCTCACACACAGACTGCGCGGACACAATCGGCTGATATCGCACCTCTGCCTACTGTTCGGTTGAGCAACTTTGGGGTGCAGGTGGGTGCCTTCCGTCGACAAGAAGGGGCGACTAGGATACGTCAGCGCTATGCTGCCCTCGCCGGAGGTGCCCAGCGGGTGATTGTACGCACATTCGACGTCGACGGTGCGCCACTCTACCGCGTGTGGGTGATGGGTTTTGGTTCTGACGAAGAAGCCGAAGACTTCATCCGTGACCATGATATCCGCGGTGGATTTGTAATCCGTCCATAGTCTTAACAGCACAAAGGAGACCACCATGTCCCAAAATACTACGATAGAAAAGACCCGCGAAACCCGCGAAACCCAAATTGCCGCCCGCCTCAATCTTTATGGAAGTGGGCACTCTACTATCGATACCGGTGTAGGGTTTTTCGACCACATGCTCGAAGCGTTTGCCAAACACGCCTGGATCGATCTGGAAGTCACCTGCAAAGGGGATCTCCATGTCGATGCCCACCACACGGTGGAAGATGTGGGGATCGTCCTTGGGCAGATGCTCGGTGAAGCGGTCTACCCGGTCAAAAACATCGAACGCTACGGCAACGGCATCGTCGTGATGGACGAAGCGGCCGTCCAGTGCGACCTCGATTTGAGCAATCGAGGTTATCTCGTATTTGAGATGCCTTTGGGGGGCAGTGTAGGGGCGTTTGACGTCGAACTCGTCGAAGAGTTTTTTCGCGCGGTGAGTGCCAACATGCCCCTGACTTTGCACATCACTACCCTGCGGGGTCGCAACAAACACCACATCATTGAAGCAGCGTTTAAGGCCTTTGCTGTCGCCTTCCGCCGGGCGGTGACGCCCAATGAGCGGGCGGGGGTGCCGAGTACGAAGGGAGTGCTTTGAGAATTAGGAATTAGGAATGAGGAATTAGGAATGTTGGTATGCGTTGCTTTGCAACGCTTTCAATTAAATAGGGGGTGGGACTTCAGTCCCACAAACATTGTTCGCGATGTATTGTGCAGTGTGCGCCATTGTATATTGTTGCAAACCCCATACAGGAGAACTCATGTCCCCCATCGCCACCACCCCCAAACCTCCCTACTACGCCGTTATCTTCACCTCCCTCAAACACCCTGACGATCAAGGCTACACCGAGATGGCCGATCGGATGGTCGAACGGGTGCAGCAGCAGGAGGGGTTTCTCGGGTTTGAATCGGCCAGAGAAGCGGTGGGAATCACTGTCTCGTATTGGCGGGATTTGGCGTCTATTCAGGCGTGGAGAGCCGACCTCGAGCACCGGGAAGCGCAACAGAAGGGGAAGGAACTCTGGTACCGATCCTACACAATCCGCATCGCCAAAGTCGAGCGGGAATATTCACTGTAGGCTGTCCTTATTTCCATCGTCCTGAGACCGTGAAAGAACGTACACTTTTTAGGAGCAGAGGCTTTAGCCCCGTTAAAATAGTCCCATTTTTCTCGTTCCCACCGTCCCGTGGGAATGTATGTGCGTTGATCACAAGTTATGGCATGTTTGCTCCATTTTATACTCTCGTATGCGTTCCCACGCAGGAGCGTGGGAACGAGTGTTAACAACTTTTTGGATATAATCGCTCAAAAAAAAGGTCATATGTGTCTCTCCAGCCCCGTGTGGTCAATGCCATGTTTGTCAAATCCGCCCAAAGTATCCGTGATGCGCTCGAAGAGAGTATGAGCGAAGTGGTGTTTCTGGGGCGCTCCAATGTCGGTAAGAGCTCCACTATCAACACCCTGACCCACCGCAAAAATCTCGCCAAAAGCTCCTCCACTCCGGGCAAGACACAATTGATCAACTTTTTTAATGTCGAGTACCGTCTCGGCGATGAGCCTTACGGCGTGCGGTACGTCGATCTGCCGGGCTTTGGGTATGCGCGGGTCTCCAAATCGCTCAAGGAAGTATGGCAGAAAAACCTCGTGGAGTACATCGAAGAGCGGGTGGCGATCCGGCTCTTTATCCACCTGCGGGATGCCCGACACCCCCATGCGGCGATTGATGACGACGTGGCGCGGTACATCGGAGAGTTTATCCGCCCCGATCAGCGCTATCTGACTGTCTTTACCAAAATCGATAAACTCAACCAAAAAGAACGTGCCGCCCTCAAGCGGGAGTTTCCCGGATCCATCACCCTCTCCAACCTCAAGAAGAGTGGCGAAGAGCGGGTGCATCGGGAGATTTTCGAGACAATCTTCGGAGCGATTGAGGAGGACACGTGATTGAACTGACCAAAGCTACCCTCCATGATATTCCAGCGATGCAGCAGCTCGTTTCCGAAGAGGTCAGTACGGGTGTGATCCTTGAGCGCAGCGACGATGAGCTGGCCACCAATATCCGCAGCTACGTCCTTGCCAGAGACGAAGGGTATCTCGTCGGCTACACGGCGCTGCACATCCATTCACCTCGACTGGCGGAGATCCGCAGTCTCATCGTCGATCCGACATTCCGGGGGCAGTCGGTGGGCAGGCAGATGGTACTGTTTGCTCTTGAAGAGGCGCGTGAGCTCGGGGTCGAAGAGGTGCTGGCACTGACGTACGTGCCGGACTTTTTCCGCAAGCTGGGCTTCGAAGAGATCGCCAAAGAGAGCCTCCCTGAGCAGAAGATCTGGACCGACTGTATCAAGTGTATCCACTTCCCGGTCTGCAACGAGGTCTCCCTCATTTATACGTTGAACCCGGAGCCATGATCCGTGCACAATCGATGGTTTTTCCTCAAAATCCTCCTGGGATTGTTCCTGATCCTGTTTGTGATCCTCTACCCGATGCTGATCTCAATTTATGTCTTTTTGCCCCTGTTTATCGGCTTCGCCGGGTGGTCGCTGGTACGGGGGATCGATGGCGAGGGCTGGGGGTATATTCTCTTTCCTCTGATATACTTGACCAATCTCGAAATCAACCTCTCGCTACCGTTGATGATGGTCGTGTTTGCGACGTTACTGTATTATCTGACTTTGTACGAACGTGTTCTGGTGCTCAAAAAATGCCGGGTATGTGTGGCGGTATTGAGTGTGGTGTTGATCGACCTGTATTATCTCGGATCACTGATTGTGTATGATGTGGTGATGGATACCGGCAGTATCGTGATCGATAAACTTCTGTGGTATTCGCTTTTGGCGGATATCTTCATGGCGGTGTTGTGATGCGGTACAAGATCATCGGGTTGGTGTTTGCTGTGATTTGGGGGTTGTTGATTTATCAGCTGTACCAGATCAGCATCAAATCCAATCTTTACTACGAGCGTCTTGCCAAAGAGAACATTGAGCGCAAGAGTTATCTCAAGCCAGTGCGGGGAGAGATTCTTGATAGCAAAGGTGATTTTCTCGCGATTAACAAGATGGGCTTTTCCCTCTCGATTGCCCCATATCTCCGCCGCAAAAAAGGGGCACTCGATGAGGTGATTGCTGAGATCCAGCGCTATTTTCCCGATATCAATGCAACGGTGATGCGTAAAGTGTACAAAAAGCACAGTTCACCCTACAACCACAAATACATCAAGGTGATCGATTTTATCTCCTATGACCAGATGATCCGCAACTACGCGAACATCGCCGAAGATCCCCGCATCCACATCACGGCGGAGACCAAGCGCTATTATCCACAGGGCTATTATGCTGCGCATATCGTCGGCTACATTGGCCGATCCAATGCCAAAGAGAACAAAGCCGATCCAGTCGTTGCGCAGGTGGGACGGACAGGCAAAAGTGGACTGGAGCGCTACTACAACACGCTTCTTGAAGGGGAGCTGGGCTATGACATCAGTAAAGTCAATGCACGCAATCAGGCGCTTGAGCTCCTCGAACACAAACAGCCGGTGAGCAATCGAAACTTGCAAGTCTCACTGGATATGGATCTACAGAAATACGTTTACAAACGTCTCCATAAACTGGCCGCCGTGGTAGTGGTCATGCGCACCACTGGTGAGGTGCTCGCGGCGGTGAGCAATCCGAGCTACGACCCCAATCTCTTCGTCACGGGGATCAGCCACAAAGACTGGCGGGCGCTCCAAGCCAACCTTGGTCACCCGTTTACCAACAAATTCATCCACGCTGTCTATCCTCCCGGTTCTGTGATCAAGATGGGAGTGGCACTGGCTGCTTCCCGGGTCAAGGACAAAGAGACGGATGAGAATGTTTTGGATCAGCATGAATTCTGCAAAGGGTATATCCAGATTGACAAAAGCAAACACAAATTTCGCTGTTGGAATAAATGGGGACATCGGGACGTCGATCCGGTCAAAGCGATCCGGGAGAGTTGTGATGTGTTTTTCTACAACAAAGGGCTCAAAGTAGGGATCAATCGCCTCTCGAAAACGCTGCATGAAATTGGTCTGGGGATCAAAACTGGGTTGGATCTTCCCCGTGAATACAATGGAATCATCCCCGATAAGAAATGGAAGATGAAGCGGTACCATTTGCCGTGGTACAAAGGGGAGACGGTCATCGCTGCGATTGGCCAGGGGTACGACAATGTCACTCCGATGCAGGTGGCACGCTATACCGATTTTCTCGCTACGGGTCGGCTGGTGCAGCCGACATTTGCGACGAAGATCAACGGAAAGCCGGTTAAAATTCCCTACAAAATTATCCCGTTTGATCCCCATGTGATGCAAGAAGTTCGGCAAGGGATGTATGATGTGTGTAATGCTTACAAGGGGACAGCCTATCGGACACTCCGGAAGGAGGTGACGGGATTGCCGTTTGCTGTCGCCGGCAAGACTGGTACAGCGCAAGTGGTTTCGATTCCTCAGGAGATCAAAAAACGGGTCAAAGAGGGGGATATGAAGTATTTCCGAAAATCCCATGCTTGGATCACGACCTATGCTCCATACAAAAAGCCTGAATACATTGTAACGGTTCTGATTGAGCATGGAGGGCATGGGGGGAGTGCTGCTGGCCCCATAGCAGCAGACATTTACAAGTGGCTGTTTGCCAACGGATATTTCAAGGGATATCCGCGTCAGGAGACTCCGGTGAAAACCGAAGCCCAAAAAGCCGAAGAGGCAGCACGGGAAAAAGCCTTTTTTGACAAGTTGAGACAGCAGCAGCTCACCGTACCTGAACAAACCGCCCCGCTGCCCGATCTTTGATTACCTCAAAGTGTGTCCCGAACTGCCCGTTCATGGCGAGATACACCCCATCCTTCTCCAGCGCCTGAGCATACCCAATAGCTGAGGCAAGATTGGCAGTTGCTTCAACCGGATCGATTGACCATGGGACCATGGCTCCGGTGAAGACTATGTGTTTGGGGAGTCGCGCTGCGGCGACGGTATCGGCACTCTGATCGATCGTATCGGTACCGTGGATGACGACGATTGCCTTTTCCTGCGCATTTCGTATCGTCTCAAGCAGTGTATGACGATCTTGGTCGTCCATCTCGAGGGAATCCTTGCCAAGGATGCTCTGGATGCGATAGCCAGCCTGCCAATGCTCAAGGAGCCGGTGGAGCGATGTGGAGCTGGGGTCGACCTCCAACTGACCGTTGAGGGGGTTGTAGATTTTGTTGAAGGTGCCGCCAGTGGAGAGGAGGAGGATGGGTTTCACATGGTGACCTTTTTTGTTTTTTTATCTCTTCTTGGTGTAGATTCTACCTAAATCGTGGTAAAATATCTAAATTTTTTTTTGGAGGTTTACTATGATTATGAAAGGGAAGAAAGGGATCGTCCTCGGTATTGCCAACAAACGCTCCATCGCTTACGGCATTGCCAATGCGTGCCGTGAGCAGGGGGCGGAGATGGCCATCACGTTTCTCAATGAGCGGTTTGAGTCGAAGCTGGCGCCGATCGCCGAAGAGCTTGGGTGTGGGGAGCGGCTCTACCCCTGTGATGTGAGCAAGCCCGAGGAGATCGTGGCGTTGCGCGAGTCGCTGGCTAGGGATTTTGGGCAGATCGATTTCATTGTCCACTCGATTGCATTTTCTCCACGCGAGGGACTCGAAGGGCGCTTCAGCGATATCCCCAAATCGGCATTCAATATCGCCATGGAGATCTCCGTCTACTCTCTTATTGAACTGGTCCGTGAGCTCAAGCCGGTACTCAGCGACAACGCATCGGTATTGACCCTGAGCTACTACGGCGGTGAGAAATACATCCCCAACTACAACCTCATGGGGATCGCCAAAGCTACGCTGGAAGCGACCGTCAAATACCTCGCCGAAGATCTCGGCAAAGACGGCATCCGGGTCAACGCCATCAGCGCCGGACCCATCAAGACACTGGCTGCTGCCGGGATCGGGGATTTCTCCTTTATCCTCCGCTGGAACGAAGCCAACGCACCGCTCAAGCGCAATGTTACCATCCACGATGTGGGCAACGCAGGTATGTATCTCCTCAGTGACCTCAGCCGAGGTGTGACCGGTGAGATCCACCATGTCGACAGCGGGTACAATGTCATGGGGATGCCGGCGGTAGAGTTTGATGAGAATGGGAAGCCGTCGCTGGTTTGGAAAGGGTAGGGGTTAGTGAGGAATTAGGAATTAGGAATGAGGAGTTTTGGTATGCATTGCTTCGCAATGTTTTTATATGAAAAGGGGTTGGGACTTCAGTCCCATAAACATCGCTTGCGATGTATCGTGTAGGGTGCGCAATTGCGCACCTTCCAACGGTATTTCTCCGGAAGCGGAGACTTCAGTCCCGCCAAAAGGTCAAACAACACAGCAACCTTAGGGTGAGGCTGAAGCCTTCACTTCCAGATAAATCGCGTTGCGATTTTTGTGTGCTGTTGCACACCCTACACGGGTATGACTCAATGAATAATGAAAAATGAAAAATGAATAATGAATAATGAAAGATGAAAGATGAAAGATGAAAGATGAAAGATGAAAAATGAAAGATGAAAAATGAAAGATGAAAAATGAAAGATGAAAAATGAAAAATGAATAATGAATAATGAAAGATGAAAGATGAAAGATGAAAAATGAATGAAAAAAAAGACTCCGAAGCGTACCTCGCCAAAAAAGCCTTCTTCGATAAAGTGCTGACCCTCTATGGTCGTCATGCGGTGATGGAGGCTCTTTTGGATGAGGCTTTGACGATCCATAAGCTCCATCTCTCCACTTCTAACAAACCCTCTGACGAGATCGATCGGATGGTTCAGATCGCCGATGCGCGGGGGATTCCTGTTGCACACCACGACAAGCAGGCGCTTTCGCGCATCTCCCGAAATGCCAGACAAGATCAGGGGGTGGCACTGGATGTGGTGATGGATCATTTTGTGGATGAGGCGGAGTTTTTAAAGCAGGAGCGTTATCGGATTATCGCTCTTGACGGCGTGACCAATCCGCAGAATCTGGGGATGATTATCCGCTCGTGTGCGGCGGGGCGGGTCGATGCACTGCTGCTGCCGACCAGAGGCAATGCCCAGATTTCTCCACTGGTGATTCAGGCGAGTGCCGGGACGCTTTTTCGCCTGCCGATTATCAAAACCTCCGATCTTGTTGCTTCGCTGGAGCGCTTTAGAGAGCAGGGCGCAAGGGTGTATGCTCTCGAAGCCGATGCTCCTCTTGATTATCGTGAAGTGCCAGTTGAGGGGAAAAATATCTTTGTCCTCGGCAATGAATCAGAAGGGATCTCCCCGGCAGTCTCCCGTACCTGCAATGCTGCCATTGCCATCCCCATGGCACGCGGCGTCGAATCGCTCAACGTCGCCGTGACCGCTTCGCTTTTGGCCTTTTGTTAGCACCGTGGTTTACCTCTCGCTCTTTATCACTGCCTTCATCTCGGCAACCCTTTGGCCGATGGGGAGTGAAGCCGTCCTCCTCTACGATATCACGCAGGGACACCCCATCCTAGCTCTCTGGGCAGTAGCTACCGCCGGCAACACCCTCGGAGCGACACTCAACTACTGGATGGGTCTGGGTGGTGAAGCGATGCTCGAAGAGCGCGGCCGCATCCGCCCTGGAGCCCTCCGCCCTATCCACCGCTATTTCGAGCGTTATGGGGCGGCGACCCTGCTGCTGAGCTGGCTGCCGATTGTCGGGGATCTCTTTACCTTCGTAGCCGGGATTGTGCGGTATCCTTTTTGGCGGTTTGTCGTGTGGGTGCTAGTGGCCAAAGGAGGACGGTATGCGGTGTTGGTGTGGGGGGTGTTGCGGGTTGCGGGTTAGGGGTTACGTGTTACGTTTTGGTATGGGGTTTAAACATCGCAACGTGATGTATCACGTAGGGTGTTGTGCCCTCACAACACCGAAATGGCCATACGGTGCAATGGGTTCCATGATTGTATCGGAATGTTTTTTGATTGTCGTATCAATTGGTGTTGTCGGGGGACAACACCCTATGGGAAATGTGATATGAATTATTTTTTGAGGCTTTTGTAAATCCGCTCCATCCCCGGCACCTCCACCCCCAACCGTTCCCCTTCATGGACGATATACCCGCACAACGCTTCAACCTCGGCGGGTTTGCCCTGCTCGATGTCAAGCTGGAGGGAGGTTTTGGCTCCAGGGGCGACTTTGGCGGCCTGGGTGAGGGCGGCGGTGATATGTTCTTCGGTCAGGGGGATATCTTTGACCTGCGCGACGGCTGTAATTTCCCGCATGAGGGTTTCCAGTTCTTCAGCATGTTCGGTAGTGATGGCATTCATGGGTTTGTTATGGTAAGCTGTCAGGGCGGCGAAGGCGGAGATGAAGAGGTATTTTTTCCAATTATCAAGTGTGATGGAGTCGCTGTAGTGGTGGCGGAGTCCGGCGGTGTCGAAGAGCTCGGTGAGGGCGTGGACGATGGCAGGGTCGACTGCCTGTTTGCTCCCCCAAACGAGGCGGAAGACTTTGCCCCGCTTGCGGACCGTGCCGGGGGCGGTGATGTTGGAGAGGATGTAGATGTGGCCGTCGAGGATGGTGGAGTTGGGGTAGTATCGGCGGATGGTATCGGCATGTCCGACGCCGTTAAGGAGGGGGAGGAGGATGGTGTTGGAGGTGATGGTGGGTTTCAGCTGCTTCAGCGTCGCTTCCAGGGAGGTGGCTTTGACACTGAGGATGATGAGGTCAAAGGTGCCCAGCTCTCCGGGATTGTCGGTTGCCTGAGCTGGATGGACGGTGTAGTGCTCGTTATCTTCTTCGATCCTCAGACCCTTTTCCCGGATCGCTTCAAGATGCTTACCTCGTGCCAGCAGAGAGACGTGGGCATCGGTGTGGCGGATCAGCTGAGCGCCGACGTAGCTTCCTACTCCGCCGCTGCCGGCGATGAGGATTGTGGTGATGGGATTCATGCTATTTGTTCTTTGTGATGATAGCACCGCTGGCTTCGTCGAGGTCGGCAGCCATGATTTTGACGAGTTTGAGGCAGTTGGCATCTTTCATGTTGTGCTTGAGTGTCCAGTATTCTGGGTTGGTATAGACCAGGGTGACTTTTCCACTGAGCTCTCGGTAGACCCCGATACGCACTGGAAGATCGGCGGCCAGTGTCGGGTTGCAGTCGAGGAGCTTGGAGTCGATGAGAGGGTTGCTCAGATCGACGCTGAGGGTGGGTTTGAGGTACATTTTTTCCTGAGTCGCCAGCGGGGTGTGATCCATCTGGTGGATAGGGGTGTATTGTTTGGGGGCAAGTGCTTTGCTGAAGCGGGCGAGGGTCTCGGTCGTGTTGTAGTCGCTGACGGTTTTGTGGATGAAGGTGCTCTCCCCGGTCTTGGTGCATCCGGTGAGGGCGAGGAGGGCGGTGAGGGTGAGGAGGGGGAGGAGGTGTTTCATTCGGGTGTCCTTTTTGCGTGTTAAGTGCTACGTGTTACGTGTTGCGTTTTGGAGTTGGGACTTCAAGCCTTATTAAACGGGACTAAAGTCCCTACTCCATCAATAAAAGCGTTGCTGCGCAACGCAACCAAAACTCCTAATTCCTAATTCCTCACTCCTAATTCACATCTACACGTTAAACCTGAAATGCATCACATCCCCGTCCTGGACGATGTACTCTTTTCCTTCAAGGCGCATTTTGCCCGCTTCTTTGGCTCCGGCCTCCCCGCCGTGCTCGACAAAATCGTCGTAACTGATCACTTCGGCACGGATGAAGCCTTTCTCAAAATCGTTGTGGATCACGGCGGCGGCTTTGGGGGCGGGGGTGCCTTTGCGGATGGTCCAGGCACGGACTTCTTTGACTCCGGCGGTGAAGTAGCTCATGAGACCGAGTTTGTCAAAGCCTTTGCGGATGATCTGATCGAGGCCGGACTCTTCGACGCCGAGGGATTCGAGCATCTCGGTTTTTTCCTCTTCGTCGAACTCCACCATCTCCTCTTCGATCTTGGCGCAGAGTTTGATCACTTCGCGGTCATGCTTGGCGGCGTATTCCCGGAGGGCGGTGACGTAGGCGTTGTCTGCTTCGAGCCCCTCTTCATCGACGTTGGCGCCGTACATGATCTCCTTGGCCGTGAGGAAGCGCAGGTCGCGCACCAGCTGGCGGAACCCCTCGTCGTCCTGTTCAGGGAAGGTGCTGACAGGGTTTTCAGCTTCGAGGTGGGGGAGGAGTTTTTCGGCCACGGCAAGCTGGGCTTTGGCATCCCGGTCATTCCCTTTGGCCTTTTTCTGCAGGGCGGAGATCCGTTTTTCGAGTGCGTCCATGTCCGCCAGCAGCAATTCGGTCTCGATGATCTCGATATCGCGCACCGGATCGATGGAGCCCTCGACGTGGGTGATGTTTTCATCCTCAAAACAGCGCACAATCTGGAGGATCACTTCGGTTTCGCGGATGTTGGAGAGAAACTTGTTGCCCAGCCCTTCGCCCTGGCTTGCTCCTTTGACCAGTCCGGCGATGTCCACGAAGTCGAGGGTGGAGTACTGGATCCGCTCAGGATTGACGATCCTAGCCAGCGCTTCGAGGCGCGGATCGGGGACGGGGACGACTGCTTTGTTGGGTTCGATGGTGCAGAAGGGGTAGTTGGCACTCTCAGCGTTTTGTGCTTTGGTGAGTGCGTTGAAGGTGGTTGATTTGCCGACGTTGGGGAGTCCGACGAGTCCGATGCCTAGTCCCATAGTAGTGATTCCTTACGATTAAATTGTCGCGATTATATCTAAAAGGGGAAAAAGGGGAGATGAAATCAACGTTTTCGCTCCATGGCTCCAGCTGTGGAGTGACATATTGGAGGTTTTAATTGTACTTTGGATTTCACTTTATGTGTGTACTGTCAATAAATATACTCTATCTTTCTTTAGCCAAAAATCGTTATAATCGGACTATCTGATATAAAGGAGCGGGTATGACTATAAAAATAGATAACCCCGAAATAGAGCACTTCTTTATAAATGAATTCAAATCGGATATTAAACAATTTTCTGAATTTATTTTGATGAATCTTGAAAAATACAAAAAACAAAATGACTTCAATATTACTCCTCTTGATCCGCAGAAGAACTCTTATAAATTAGAATTTGACGATATTGAAGAGGTTGATGAAAGTGCCAATCCCTTTAAAGATATTGATGATGTAGCTACATATGCTCGAAGATTACGAGAAAATGCATGGCGATAGTTTTTGTAGATACCAATATTGTGATTGACTATCTCAAAAAGAGAGACAATGAGGCTCTTATAGAGTTTGTTGACAGCTTTGATACCGTGTATATCAATGATGTTGTCATTATGGAACTTTATCAGGGAGCCAGGGATAAGAGAGAGTTAAACTATATTAAAAAAAAGATAATGAAATTTGAAGTTTTGAAAATGAATCAGGAGATCATATCTTTGGCAAGAGAAATTTTAGATCGTTATACCTTGTCTCACAATACCAAAATAATGGATGCACTTATTGCCTCAACTGT
Organism: Campylobacteraceae bacterium; assembly: GCA_027023145.1. Lineage (GTDB taxonomy): Bacteria > Campylobacterota > Campylobacteria > Campylobacterales > Sulfurovaceae > S017-3. The sequence goes on from JALVWV010000196.1 coordinate 26,260, forward strand.
CATTATGTACAATATGGATTTATACACTTTCAACAAAAAAGACTTTAGATATCTAAAACAGGTTAAACTAATTTAAAAAGAAGGAATACACCATGCGTTTTTTTACCTGGATTATTATGGGGATACTGGGAATAGCGGCTTTGAGCGGTTGTGCCCCAAAGGGAGAGCAGGTGATGATCCAAAATGCTAAAAGCTCGGATTATGCGACAGGATACGGTGATGGGTGTGAGAGTGGACGAGCCGACGCGGGGTCTGTGACGTCTATGGCGCAGAAAGATGGGGAAAAATATCAAAACAATTCCCAATACAAAGAGGGGTGGGATACCGGGTTCAGGGAGTGCAAGTTTCGAGAGCTGCAAGTCTCAAAACTCTCAAAAAGAGACCCCAAAAAACCGGTACGTTTCTAAGGGGACGCGACTTCAGTCGCGTTTTGTGGGACTGAAGTCCCAGCCCCTTTCTTCCGACAGGGAACGCACATATTACGTTTGATGCAGTCGTATGCGTGCCATATCAGGAGATAGGGCACGAGACAATGCGATTTATTTTGGAAGTGAAGGCTTCAGCCTCACCTTGAGGTTGCTATGTTATTTGACCTTTTGGGCGGGACTGAAGTCTCCGCTTCCGGGAAAATCGGTGGAAGGTGCGCAATTGCACACTACTCTTCTGCTACTCGCTCACCTCGTTTCCGTGCCACGATATCCAGCGGTACCCCTTCGAAATCGAACGCTTCGCGGAAGGCGTTGGCGAGGTAGCGTTGGTAGCTGAAGTGGAGGAAGTTTGGTTTGTTGACAATCAGGGCGATTTTGGGGGGTTGGGTTTCGTACTGGGTGGCAAATTTGATCTTGACCACCGCACCGTTGTGGCTGGGGACGTGGTGGCGGCGCATGGCGCGTTGGAGCACTTCGTTGAGCTTGGCTGTCGGGATGCGCTGGCTGTAGCGTCGGTAGATGGCGACGATCTCATCGAGGATGCGGGGGACGCGTTTGCCGGTCTTGGCTGAGAGGGTGATGATGGGGGCGAAATGGAGGAACTTGAGCTCGTCGCGCACCTCCTGGATCGCTTCCTCGTAGGTTTTGTCTCCCCGGATGTCCCATTTGTTGAGGACGATGATGGTGCCAAGTTTGTACTTCTCGGTGATCCCGGCGATCCGTTCATCCAGCTCGGTGATCCCCACACTTGCATCGATCATCACCAGTGCGATGTCAGCTTTCTCCAGCATCGCTTCGGTGCGGGAGAGGGCGTATTTTTCGATCCCGACGATCTTGCCCCGGCGGCGGATTCCGGCGGTATCGACGAAGGTGATTTGGTAGTCGTCGTAGGTGATTGTTTCATCGATAGGGTCGATGGTGGTGCCGGCCACATCGCTGACGACGGAACGCTCTTGCCCCAGCAGCGCGTTAAGCAGAGAGCTTTTGCCAGTGTTGACCCGGCCAATGATCGCCACACGGATGTCACGGCTCTCCTCTTGGGGGGCATCTTCTTGCTCAAGAAATTGCTCGAGGGAGAAATCATCGTCCTCGATGGTCTCTGGCTCGATGAACGTTTCCCGCTCGGGGATGTACGGCTCGAGCCAGCGATAAAATGGGGTCATCTTGCGGTTGTGGCTGACGGAGATGGGGAAGATGTTTTCGGCACCAAACTCGACAAACTCCCAAAAACGCCCCTGCTCCTCTTTATCATTGTCGATTTTATTGACCACCAGCGCGATCGGTTTGCCCAGCTCCTGCAGGCGGTAAAAGAGTTTTTTATCTTCCTCATCTGGGAGGCTCTTGCCGTCGACCATGTAGAGGATTACATCAGCTTCCTCTGCGGCACGCATTGCCATGTCGCCGACTTTGGAAAAGAGATCACTGGTGTAGTCGATCCCGCCGGTATCGAGGACTTCGAAATCGCGGTTTTCGGAGATGGTGACGATCCGCTTCTTGACATCGCGTGTGGTGCCGCTGATGTCGGAGGTGATGGCGTCCCGTTGACGTGCCAAGCGGTTAAATAAGGAACTTTTGCCCACGTTGGGGCGACCAAGGATGGCGACTTTTTTCATGCGATCTCCTGTGATGTAGAGGTAGGAAGAGTCTCGACGTAGAGGCTCTGAGACGGGAAGGCGAAGCTCGCCCCATGCTGCTCGACAATCTCCATGATCTTGAGGTTGATATCCTCGCGGATATTGAGATAGGTTTTCCAGTCGGAACTGGAAGCAAAGGTATAAATCATAATCCCCAGATCGCTGGCATTGAAGTCTCGGAAGTTAACAAGTTTGGCCTGATCCTGCGCAATGTCAGGGTGGTGATCGAGCAGGGTACGCAGATCGGTGATGATCGCCTCCAGGGTCTCGCGGGAGGTGTCATAGGTCAGACCGATGAACATTTTGATCCGCCGGATGCCACGTCGGGAGTAGTTTTCGATGGGGCTGGAGGCAACCATAGCATTGGGGATGGCGATGATCGATTTCTCAAAGGTTCGGATTTTGGTGGTGCGCATGCCGATATCCTCGACCGTCCCTTCGACCCCGGCAACGCGGATCCATTCACCCACTTTGACGGAGCGATCCACCAGCAAGGCAACGGAGCCGAAGAGGTTGGCCGCCGTGTCCTTGGCCGCCAGCGCCAGCGCCAGTCCCCCGATCCCCAGTGAGGCAAAAAAGGCGGTGACATTGATCCCAAAATTATACAGGATTGCCATCAGACCAATGATCACGATAAAAATCCGGATAATGCGGATCAGGAAATTGGTCAATTCATACGAAAGGTGGTCGTTGGTGTGGCTGTAGCGGTAGAGAGAGGCTTTGAGTGCGGGTGTGATGGCGTACAAGACCCAGAAGACCGTATAGATGGTCATCGCATCGAGGATCATTTTGACCCAATGGGTTTCGCGGAAGATGAGCTGGAAAAAGACCCGTAACCCGAGGATGATAAAGAAGAAACGCAACGGATTGCGCAATTCACGGACGATCATGTCATCCAAGGTAGTTGTGGTACGTGCGGTGATGTGCAGCAGGGAGGCAATGATCAGCGACGAGAAGAGGGTACGCAATAGGAGGAAGAAGAGAAATGCCAAAATGGCCGCGAGGAAATTGGCCAGAGGGATTCCAAAAAACGAGAGGGAAAAATATTCACTGTATGTACCGCTGTAGAGTTTGTTGAGCCAGGGTTGGATGGAGTGGTAGAGATCAATATTGAGTCCGTCGATCACCTGAGTGCCGGTTTGAACGACTTTGTCAATGGCGTGGGCTGTCGTGTTGGCATCACTCATCGGTTTTCCTCTAAGATTTTAGAGAATTCTACCCAAAATATGTTATACTCTCTGTATGATAATACGCGCCATTCTTTTACTATCAATGTTTTTTTTCGCAGGATGCCAAGGGAACGGTCGCTTCAGCGTGCATTCTTCTCTTTTGGGGGAGTTTGCGACGGCCGATGTGCGCAGCACCGAGAGCAGCAGTCGCTATACGATCACCATCCGTGTCCACTCGACAGGGATCTACAATCTCGTACGCGGCAAACGTACCGAAAAATATACCTCGAAAGGGAGTGTACGTCGCGGTAAGTACTACAGCCACCTTTTTGCTGTCGAAAAATGGGCGAACGGCAAACACTCCCTGACTGAATACACCTTTGATTACCGTCGACACAAAATCCGTCGCCATTATCGCGACTGGATCCAAGGCAAAGCAAATGAGGATGTGACCGATACGATGGAGTATTTCGGGCATGATGATTTCTTGACGGTGATGCACAATGCCGTGCGTGGTGAGCTCAAAACATCCGGACGACGTAAAACCGTCATTGTCGCCGGAGCTGACAACAGTCACGGGAAAGTGCCGGTCTACGTCTCCAACGATCCCAAACGCCTTCAGCGCTGGGGTGGGCCGGCGGATGGTGCTTTGATCCAAGTGGGGATCGCCAAAGGGATCTTTGATGGGGGTAAGGGAAGCATCACAGCGGTACTTGATGCCCAAAACCGTCCGATCAAATTGATCATCAAAAAAGTCAAAATTGTCCGAACCGTTACCGTAACACCCACAAAAAAATAGGAGAAATAATGAAAACCATCGAAGGAAATTTGAGCGTCGATCGCTCCAAAAAAGTTGCCATCATCAGTGCACGATTCAACCACTTTATCACCGACCGTCTCGTCGAGGGAGCCAAAGATGCCTACGCCCGCCATGGTGGGCAAGCAGAGGATCTCGATTTGATCCTCGTTCCCGGAGCGTTTGAGATCCCTTTTGCTCTGGACAAGGCGTTTGCATCCGGTAAGTACGATGCCGTCTGTTGTCTTGGAGCCGTGATCCGGGGGGCGACACCGCATTTTGATTATGTCTCAGCCGAAGCGACCAAAGGGGTAGCCAATGTCACCCTCAAACATGGCAAGCCTGCTTCGTTTGGTGTCCTCACAGTCGACAGCATTGAGCAAGCCATCGAGCGTGCCGGGACAAAAGCGGGCAACAAAGGAGCTGAAGCGATGACGGGATTGATCGAGATGATCAATCTGTATGAGGAATTAGGAGTGAGGAATTAGGAATTTTGGTATGCGTTGCTTTGCAACGCTTTTATTGTAGGGTTGGCTTCAGCCGACCAAAAATGGCACGAACGCATAGAGATCAAACAGGGGCTGGGACTTCAGTCCCACAAACATCGTTTGCGATGTATCGTGTAGGGTGGGCAACAGCACACCAAAATCACATCGTGATTGTCAAAATGTTCCTGTAATTCAATCGTTGGAAGGTGCGCAATTGCGCACCCTACGCGGGGAACACATTTAAAACCATACACAAAAGGACACCCATGGCCACACGCCGTCAAGCTCGTACCGCTGTCATCGGTCTGCTCTATGCCTACGATCTGGGCAATGCTAACATCGCACAATTCAGCGACGACATCCTCGAAGAGGGGAAGATCCGGAACAAACAGCGGGAATTTTCCCAAGGGTTGTTCAGGGGTACCATCGAGCATCTTGATGAGATTGATGCTGAAATAACTAAACACCTCAAAGAGTGGGATATGGATGGCATCGGCAAGGTCGAAAAGGCGATCCTGCGTCTGGGCACGTATGAGATCCTCATCGCCGGTACCGATCGCCCCATCATCATCAACGAAGCAGTCGAGCTGGCCAAAGAGCTTGCCGACGACCGGTCGCCGCAGTTTATCAATGGGGTTTTGGATGCGGTTGGGAAATGAGTGGGTAGTGGGTAGTGTGTAGTGGGTAGAAATTTATGGTGTTTGGATTGTTGTGGATCTGGTCGCAGTTGTACTCATCAGGAGTAGGGACTTCAGTCCCGTATGTAGGACTGAAGTCCTGCCCCCAAAGTTGAAATATCCGCCGATTTAATAAAACAAAGAGAGAAAATAACTATGAAAAAAACCGTTAAAAAGAGCTCTACCCGCTACCCGCTACCCGCTACCCGCTTGTCTATAAGCGAAGCGATAGACTTAATCGAACACGCCGACCTCAAAGAACTCGGACGTATGGCATATGCTCGCAAGCAGGAGCTTCACCCCAAAGGGGTTACCACTTTCGTTGTCGATCGCAACATCAACTACACCAATATCTGTTGGGTGGACTGCAAATTCTGTGCGTTTTATACCCATGAGAAAAAAGAAGATGCTTATGTACTGAGCTTTGAGGAGATCGACGCCAAGATCGATGAGCTCGTGGCCATCGGTGGGACGCAGATTCTCTTCCAGGGAGGGGTGCATCCCAAGCTGGAGATCGAGTGGTACGAAGATCTGGTGGAGCATATTCATCAAAAGTATCCTGAAGTGACCATCCACGGTTTCTCAGCCATAGAGATCGACTATATTGCCCGCCGTTCTCACTTGAGCATTCGTGAAGTGCTCGAACGGCTCCAAGCCAAAGGACTCAGCTCGATCCCGGGAGCCGGAGCCGAGATCCTTAGCGACCGGGTACGCGATATCATCGCTCCGAACAAACTTGACACGGCTACCTGGATCGATGTCCACCGCCAAGCCCACACAATCGGGATGAAATCGACCGCGACGATGATGTACGGCACCGTAGAGACGACCCGGGAGATCGTGGAGCACTTCGATCACATCCGCCGCTTACAGGATGAGACGGGCGGGTTTCGGGCGTTTATCATGTGGAGTTACCAAAGCGACAACACCGAACTCAAACGCCAACTCCCCACTCTGAGCAAAACAAGTTCCAACTATTATCTTCGGTTATTGGCTGTGGCACGTCTCTTCCTTGATAATGTCCCCAATATCCAGAGCTCTTGGGTCACTCAGGGAAGCTACATCGGTCAGATGGCACTCCGCTGGGGAGCCAATGACCTCGGCTCGACGATGATGGAAGAAAACGTCGTCTCCGCCGCCGGAGCCCACAACCAAATGAATCAGGAAGAGATGATCCGCCTTATTGCTGACATCGGAGAGAAACCGGCTAAGCGTAATACGGCGTATGAGATTTTGGAGAGATATTATTGAAGTAGGAAGTAAGAAGTAGGAAGTAGGAATTTTGGTATGCGTTGCTTGGCAACGCTTTTGTAGGTGTTGTCCTCTGACAACACCAAAATCACAAATGTATTTTATTTGGAAGTGGAGGCTTCAGCCCCACCTTGAGGTCACCATGTTATTTGAGTGTTGGGCGGGACTGAAGTCTCCGCTTCCGGAAAAGCTCCATCAAAAGGTGCGCAATTGAGCATTCTGCGGGGAAACAAATATAAAAACCACAAAAAGGAACAACCATGCCAGCCACCCAAACCACCTTTCACCTCCACGGGGTTGAAATCCCCGTGATTTTTGAAGAGGAGCGGTATCTTCCGATTGTTTCATTGCAGTTGGTGTTTGAAGACAGCGGAGCACTCAGTGATCTCAATCCGGGTCAAGCGCGGATGACAGCGCGGCTACTGGGAGAAGGATCACGCAAGGCGGGTTCAGCGGCGTTTGCCGAGCGTCTGGAGTCCCGGGCGGTGAGCCTGAGTGCTCACGCAGGGCGGGAGACGATGGTGATCGAGCTGAGTGCGCTCAAGGAGAACTTCGGGTATGGAGCCGGGATGCTGGCCGAACTGCTGGCAGATCCCAACTATTCTCCTGAAGCATTTGAAACCGTTCAGGCAAGCACGCTCGGTAAACTCACCCAGAAACAGAGTGACTACGATTATCTCGCGTCTGTCGGGCTCTCGCGCCTGCTCTTTGAAGGTACCGGGCTGTCTGAACCGATTGACGGGACGCTTGAGAGTGTGCGAATGATGGATCCGGAGGATTTGGTCTACCAATTCCGCACCCATGTGGGCTTGAGCAACCTTACCATTGTCCTCGGAGGGGATCTGAGCTGGGAAGAGGCGCAAACGTATCTTCAGCAGGCGCTCACACCGCTCAAGCAAACATCCGTCGTCCCCATCGGTCATTTTACGGCGACCGATACCCCCCGGATCGATCGGGCGTTTGTCCAGACAGAACAGGCGTATATCTATTTTGGAGCGCCGCTGGATGTGGCGTACGATGGCGCAGAGACCCATCTGGCCAAAATCGCCGCGTTTGTGCTGGGCAGCAGCGGTTTTGGAAGCCGCCTCATGGAAGAAGTCCGGGTCAAGCGGGGACTGGCGTATTCTGCTTATGGGCATTTTGCCCTCAAACGCTCGGTGAGTTACTTCACCGGACATGTCCAGACCAAACTTGAGAGCGAAGAGGAAGCCATCGAAGTGATTGGCGAAGTGGTCTCCGAGTTTGTCAAGGACGGCATCACCGCCAAAGAGCTCGAAGGAGCCAAAGCCTTCCTCCTTGGGAGTGAGCCTTTGCGCACCGAGACCCTCTCTCAGCGTCTGGGGCGGGCGTTTGATGAGTATTATGCGCACAAACCTCTGGGTGAGAGTGCCCGTCAGCTGGAGCAGATCGAAGGGGTGAGCCTCGAGGAGATCAACGCGTTTATCCGGGAGCATGAGGAGATTGAGAAGCTTAGTTTTTATGTGGTAACAAGGGAGAATTAGGAGTTAGGAATTAGGAGTGAGGAATTTTGGTGGGCGTTGCTCTGCAACGCTTTTATTTGAAAAAGGGGCTGGGACTTTAGTCCCACAAACATCGCTTGCGATGTATCGCGTAGATTGAGAAGTTGAGTTTTTATGTGGTAACGCGGGAGAATTAGAGGTTAGAAATTAGAAGTTTTGGTGGGCGTTGCGTAGCAACGCTTTTATCTGTAGGGTTGGCTTTAGCCGACCATATGGGGGATTTGATACGCTGCGCGTTTGGTTGGACTGAAGTCCAAGCCCCATGGAGAAGGGCTCGCGTAGGGTGTGCAATTGCACACCAAAATCGCAACGCGATTGTCAGAATGTCCCGGTAGTGTAACCATTGGAAGGTGCGCAATTGCGCACCTACGTGATAAAACGTAAAAAAATATGACAATTTGACATATTTTCCGATCCTGTGCCTATCCTTAGCTATAATACCCCATGCAAACCGATGAAGCGAAACAACTGTTCAAAAAACTCAAGATTCATACGCTGCTGGATTTGGCATTGATTGTGCCAATCTCGTACAACGACACCACCCTCTCAGCAGCACTTGATCTCGGCAAAACGGTGACGGTGGAGGCGACGGTAGAGGAGATGGGGATGTTTGGGGGGAAGCTGCGGGTGACGTTTTTCCTTCCGCAGTTTGGCAAGCGGGTCTCTTCGACCTTTTTCCGTGCCACACCGTACCATTACGACACGTTCAAAGTGGGATCACATCACACCATCCAGGGACGACTCGAAGAGTATCGGGGATATCTCCAGATCCCGCAGCCTCGATCGATCAAAGAGGTTGGTGCTATTACTCCCAAGTATAAAACTTCCCTCAAAGCGACTGAGATCCGCGATCTGATCCGCACCTATATCACGGAGAAAAATCTTTTTGATGAGGGGTTGGACTCCCGTGAAGTGGCGACGTTGATGCACCTGCATTTCCCTAAGAGCATCGAAGAGATTTATCACGAAGGGGCACTCAAGCCTGAGCACACCCAGACACTCAAATTCATCGAAGCGTACAACCATCTGCGGAAACTGCGCAGCAAGCGGCATGACTACCCGGCCATGGAGGCGCTGACGGGGGAGATCACACCGTTTGTCTCAGGATTGCCCTTTTCCCTGACAGCAGAGCAGGAAGAGACGATTGCCGCGATTCAACAGGATCTCTCGCGTAGCGATCGGGCGGCCAAGCGGATGATCGTCGGAGATGTCGGTTCGGGCAAGACGATGGTGATTCTTGCCGCAGCAATGATGGCGCTGCCTCATCGGAGCATCCTCATGGCACCCACGTCGCTGCTGGCACTTCAGCTGTATGAAGAGGCACAGAAGCATCTGCCCGATTTGGTACGTATCGCCCTGGTGATGCAGGGGCACACGGATGAGAGTTACCGGGAGGCGGACTTTATCATCGGTACTCATGCACTGCTCTATCTCGAAGATCTGCCGGTTGCGCCGTTGGTGATGGTGGATGAGCAGCACCGCTTCGGTACGCAGCAGCGGCAGATGTTGGAGGCGTTGGTTAGCCGTCAGAGCAGAAAGAGCAGAAAGGGGTCAGGTGATAACGATTCATCTGCTGGCGCAGACAAATCATTATCACCAGACCCCAACCCAGACAAATCATTATCACCTGACCCCTCCAACCCTGAGAAACCTCATTATCTCCAGTTTTCGGCGACCCCGATTCCCCGTACGCAAGCGATGATGGAGTCGGAGCTGGTGGATGTAAGCCTCATCACCACGACGCCGTTTGAGCGGACAGTGACGACTCGGACGGTTGGGCGGCCGGAATTTCCCAAGCTCTTGGAGCATATTCGGCAGGAGATTGCGCAGGATCACCAAGTCCTGATCGTCTATCCTCTCGTCGAGGAGAGTACCGAAGTGCCGTATCAATCACTCGATGAAGCACGGGGATACTGGGAGGAGCGGTTTGATGGGGTGTATGTAACACACGGAAAGGACAAGGACAAAGAGGAGGTGCTCCTGCGTTTTCGGGAGGAGGGCAATATCCTGCTGGCTACGACCGTCGTGGAAGTGGGGATCTCTCTGCCACGCTTGACCCTCATCGTCATCGTCGGTGCCGAGCGTCTTGGCTTGGCGACGCTCCACCAGCTGAGAGGGCGTGTCGGGCGCAACGGCTTGGAGAGCTGGTGCTATCTCTTTTCCAACACCCCGGATAATGAGCGACTGAAGCAGTTTTCCGTTACGACCAACGGATTTGAGATCGCCAAGCTGGATTTGAAATTTCGTGACAGCGGTGATATTCTAGATGGGACGATCCAAAGCGGGCAGAAGTTTCGCTGGCTGGATATGGGGGAGGATGAGGATATGGTGGCGTATGCGAAGGAGAGAGTGGGGAAATTAGGAATTGAACCCTCCGAAAAATCAACCAAAAAAACGGTAAAATAAGATATCAAAGCAAAAGGAGGAGAAAAAGTGATGCATACACAGAGATTT